>NZ_JBIVMX010000004.1:0-251051 GCF_044753305.1 Pseudomonas sp. NPDC088429
TGGAAGGAAACCTATGAGCATCATCGAAACAAGGGCAAAGCCACCACTGAAGCGCTGGTGATTTTGTCACGTAAACTCGCGCGTATTGCATACGCGCTGCTGAAGAGCGAGAAAGCATACGTCAGCAAAACTGCCTAAAAAACGTTGTTCGCAACCATAGAATCTCCCACAATTGATTTGGGGTGTGACCGGGGATTTGTGTGCGCCCGCGAACCCTGTGGGAGCGAGCCTGCTCGCGAAGGCGTCGGCAAAGTCACCATCAGTGTCGGAGCCGGTTCGGTTTTACATGGATCACCCTTGATTGGGTATATTCCTTGTCGTGCATTCATCGATGACGAGGTCTGTTTCATGAGCAAGTCGCCCTACGTTCCGCCCAAAGTCTGGAAACACGAAGCACCGTCCGGCGGCCAGTTCGCCAGTATCAATCGACCAACCGCCGGGCCGACTCACGACAAAACCCTGCCGGTCGGCAAGCATCCTTTGCAGTTGTATTCCCTGGCCACGCCCAACGGCGTCAAGGTCACTATCCTGCTCGAAGAGCTGCTGGCATTGGGGCACACCGCTGCCGAATACGACGCCTGGCTAATCCGCATCAACGAGGGCGACCAGTTCTCCAGCGGTTTCGTCGAGATCAACCCCAACTCGAAAATCCCCGCCCTGCTCGATCACAGCACCGAGCCGCCGACTCGCGTGTTCGAATCCGGTTCAATCCTGCTCTACCTCGCGGAGAAATTCGGCGCCTTCCTGCCCAAAGACCCGGCTGGGCGCACCGAAACCCTCAACTGGCTGTTCTGGCAAATGGGCGCAGCGCCCTATCTCGGCGGCGGCTTCGGCCATTTCTACGCCTATGCGCCGGAGAAGCTCGAATACCCGATCAACCGCTTCACCATGGAAGCCAAGCGTCAGCTCGACGTGCTCGATCGGCGTCTGGCGGAAAGTCCGTATCTGGCCGGCGACAGTTACACCATCGCCGACATCGCAGTGTGGCCGTGGTACGGCCAACTGGTGCGCAACAACGTCTATTCGGCGGCGGAGTTTCTCGCGGCGCAGGAATACACCCACGTGCAGCGCTGGGCCGAAGAGATCGCCAATCGTCCTGCGGTGATTCGTGGCCTGCGGGTCAATCGCACATGGGGCGATGAGGCAACTCAGGTGCCTGAGCGCCATCAAGCCGAAGATTTAAGCTGACCCCCTCTCCCCCTCGCTGCCGATCACAATGTTCGTTGATTGGCAGCGACTCCCCGCTTAGCCCCCCGTGTTCTCAAACGCGCCAAATGTGAAAATTTCATTAACTAACTGACTCGTACGGGTTTCTTCGAGCGATTCGATCTGCCAGACTAATGCGAATAATTCTTACACGCAGTAGCAACAGATTCGTTTTTGTATTACTTGGGGAAGCAGATTGATGTCGTTTCACACCAAAAGCCGTCGTGCAAACCGTTCACCTAACCTGTTGGCACTCGCCATCTGCATGGCCAGCATCACCAGCGTTTCAGCGGATGAAACGCCTGAAACCAAGCCGAAAGATGACGCCCCAGCCACCGTTCTGGAGCTCGGCGCCACCGAAATCGGCGCCACGCAAATGAGCAGCACCACCGAAGGTTCGGGCTCCTACACCACCGGCCCGATGCAGACCGCGACCAAATTGCCACTGACAATGCGCGAAACACCGCAAGCGGTAACCGTCATCACCCGCCAGCGCATGGACGATCAGGCCATGACCAGCGTCAACGACGTGGTCAAAGCGACGCCGGGGTTGTTCCTCAGTCAATCCAGCGGCCCGCGCCGGCAGACTTACAGCTCGCGCGGTTTTGACATCGACAACATCATGTACGACGGCCTGCCGAGTTCGTACCAGCCGTTCTCGATGGCCGTGCAACCGAATCTGGCGATGTTCGACCGCGTGGAAATCATTCGCGGCGCCACCGGTCTCGTTACCGGCGCCGGCAACCCTTCGGCCGCGATCAACATGGTGCGCAAACGCCCGACGGCCGAGCAGCAAGTCACCCTCACCGGCGCCGCTGGCAGTTGGGATGATTATCGCGGCGAGATCGACGCCTCCAGCCCGTTGAACGAGAGCGGCACATTGCGCGGCCGCGTGGTGGGTTCCTATCAGGGCGCCGACAGTTTCCGCGACAAAGAACAAAACGATCACGGCTTGTTCTACGCCATCGGTGAAGCCGACCTGAGCGACAGCACCACAGCATCCCTGGGCTTCTCGCGTCAGAACGAGCAGACCAACTACTTCTGGGGCGGCTTGCCGCTGGGCACCGACGGACACCACCTCGACCTGCCCCGCTCGACCTATCCCGGCACCGACTGGGAAAACAAGAAGCTGCAGATCGACACCGTTTTCGGCGATATCGAGCACCGCTTCAACAACGATTGGCGCCTGCACGTGGCGGGTTCGGCCTCGACACTCAACGGCGAATTCTCCGGCACCTATCTGTCGCGCTACAGCGGCCCGCTGGAAACCACCGCCTACCAGTCGCACAACACCGACAAACAAAGATCGATCGATGCGTTTGCCAGCGGCCCGTTTGAAGCCTTTGGCCGCACCCACGAACTGGTCGTCGGTGCGAGCAATCGCGTCTACGATGCGACCTCCAAAGAATACGCCCCATACACCACGGCCTGGCCGATCGGCGCGCCGAAACCTGATTTCGTGCGCGACAGCAAAACCCGCACCGTCACCACGCAGGACGCGGTTTACCTGACCACGCGCCTGAGCCTCGCCGACCCGCTGACACTGATCCTCGGCAGTCGCCTCGACTGGTATGACTATGACGACCGCAGCGGCGACGGCGACTTTAAAGTCACCCGCAACCTGACGCGCTACGCCGGCCTGATCTACAAACTCGACGATCATCACTCGCTGTACGCCAGCTACACCGACATCTTCAGCCCGCAATCGTCGAAAGACTTGTCCGGCAAAGTGCTCGATCCAATTGTTGGCGAAAACTACGAAGTCGGCGTCAAGGGTGAATACTTCAACGGTGCGCTCAACGCCAGCCTGGCGGTGTTCCAGATCGACCAGACCAACCGCGCCACCACCGCCGAAACGCAGTTGGGTTGCCCGGTCATGACCTGTTATCAGGCCTCGGGCAAGGTTCGCAGCCAGGGCGTCGACATGGAACTGCAAGGTGCGCTGACCGAAAACTGGCAAGTGGGCGCCGGCTACACCTACACCCGCGCGCACTACATCAAAGACGAAAACCCGGCCAACGATAATCAGCAGTTCGACACCGACACGCCGGAGCACCTGTTCAAGGTTTCGACGATGTATCGCCTGCAAGGCCCGATGGAAAAACTCCGCGTCGGCGGCAGCGTCTACTGGCAGAGCCGCATGTACAACGACGTGCCAGTCGCCAACGGCACCTATCGCGTCGAACAGGGCAGCTATGCCACCGCCGACCTGATGGCCGGTTACGAAGTCAACCAGCACCTCGACCTGCAAGTTAACGCCAACAACATCTTCGACCGCGTCTACTACTCCGCCATCGGCTCCAACACCACGTGGGGCTCCAACGACAACTACGGCGATCCGCGCAGCTACATGCTGACCGCCAAATACAAGTTCTAAAACGACCAACGGCGCCGGGATTTTCTCGGCGCCGTTGCATTTGTTGCTCTGGAGCAATTAGTCATGTCGGCTAATAAGAGATAGTCTTTGACAGATATCTTTTCGAAGCGCCCGCCATGACCGACCCGCAATTCTCAGCTGACATCGACGCGATCAGCAGCATAGACGCCGTGCCGGTGATTTTGAGCATGGTCAAACACCTCACCGGCATGCGCTTTGCGGCGGTCGCTCGTGTCACTGATCACAACTGGGTGGCCTGCGCTGTCGATGACTCGATCGATTTCGGCCTCAAACCCGGCGGCGAACTGGTGCTGGAATCGACCATCTGTCATGAAATCCGCCAACACCAGCAACCGGTGATCTTCGGCCACGCCAGCACCCACCCGATCTTTTCCACGCACCACACACCGAGAACCTATGGGCTGGAAAGCTACATTTCCATTCCGATCGTCAAAGCCAATGGCGATTTTTTCGGCACGCTGTGCGCCATCGACTCGGTGCCGGCCAATCTCGATGAACCGGCCATCGCGAAAACCCTGACCCTGTTCGCCCAGTTGATCGCCATGAGCCTCGACACGCAAAGCCATCTGGCGGCCACCAAAGTTGAACTGGCTGACGCCAATGAACTTGGCCGATTGCGCGAGCAGTTCATCGCGGTGCTTGGGCATGATTTGCGCACGCCGTTGAGCGCGATTCGCATGAGTGCCGATCTGCTGGAAACCAAGACCGAGGAAAAACGTTCGCTGAATCTGATTTCGGCGATTCGCAACAGCTCGTTGCGCATGGGCGTGCTGATTGAAAACATCCTCGACTTTGCCCGTGGGCGATTGGGTGGCGGGATTCCGATCCAGCGCAAACTGGTTGATGACCTGCAACAGACGCTGCAGTTGACCCTTGAAGAAGTGCAGGCGTCACACCCGCGAGCGACGTTCACGCACACGCTGAACGTGCCGAGCGGCGTGTATTGCGATGCGCTGCGCATCAGCCAGTTACTGTCCAATCTTCTGGGTAATGCGGCCACTCACGGTTCGGTTCACGCGCCGATTGTCTTGAACGCCTACGCGGAAAACGATGAAATCGTGATCTCGCTGACCAACCAGGGCACGCCGATTTCGGCGCAATTGATGCCGCTGCTGTTCGAACCGTTTTCCCGTTCGGAAGCCGGCCATCGCAAAGAAGGTTTGGGGTTGGGGCTGTATATCGCGGCGCAGATTGCCACGGCGCACAACGGCACGTTGAGCGTGACTTCAGACGCCGAGTCGGGAACACGCTTTGTGGCGCGGTTCCCGGCTCAGTTCAAGTGGGTTTGAGGCGATGGCTGCTTAAGACTGGTCGGCTGTCAGGCCGCCATTGCTGGCAAGCCAGCTTCCATAGTGTTTTTGGTGTGACCGGGATTTTGGAAACACCCCAGAAACCTGTGGGAGCGGGCTTGCTCGCGAAGGCGGCGGCAGGTTCAGTATCCTCGTTGCAGGTACACCGCTTTCGCGAGCAAACCCGCTCCCACAGTTGAAACCGGGTACTTCTGCCAGAGATTGGTCGGCTGTCAGGCCGCCATCGCTGGCAAGCCAGCTTCCACAGTGTTTTTTGGTGTGACCGGGATTTTGGAAACACCCCAGAAACCTGTGGGAGCGGGCTTGCTCGCGAAGGCGGCGGCTGATTCAGCTTCTTCGTTGTAGGTACACCGCTTTCGCGAGCAAGCTCGGCTCCTATAAAAGCGAAAGCAACATCAAAAGATCGCAGCCTTCGGCAGCTCCTACACAGGATGAGCGCAAGCTCGGTTTCAGCTTTTGATTTTGCGCTACCCGCCCCGTCGGAAGGCTGAATGGAGGGATTGATCCGGGGATGGGAGCGCAGCGACCGTTTGGCGCAGCCAAACACATCGAGAGGAGGTGCAGCGCAGCAAACCGTAGGCGATGCGCCCGGATCAATTCCGGAGGGAAGGAACCCCGAGCCCCAGCGAGCGGGCCGAACGCTGGGGCAAAGCCTTGGGTTACCTTTTCGACGTCTGGAAAAGGTGACCCGCCGTAAGGGCGGAACCCTAAGCCGCCGTTACCGCAGCAATGGATATGTACCCATCAACAAAAATCCAGCCGCCCAACTGACGCCTTCGCGAGCAAGCCCGCTCCCACAGTTGGAACCCAGCACATCAAAAAAAACCGTCTACCGACGCATCGTCAGAATCGCCGCCCCGAAACCGATGAACGTCGTCCCCACCACCCGGCTAACCCACCGCGACAGCGCGGGCCGGGTCAGTACGCCTTTGGCGCGTGACGCCAACGCCGCGTAAACGCTGAGCGATGACACCGAAAGCGCCATGAAGATCGAGGTCAGGATGAAAAACTGCGGCAGCAGCGCCGCGTCCTGATCGATGAACTGCGGGAACAGTGCGGTGAAAAACATCGTCGCTTTCGGGTTGGTCACTGCGGTGAGGAATGCCGATTTGAACAGCTTGCCGCGACTCGGGCGGTTTTTGCTGGTATCGCTGTCACTGCCAACTGCGAGCATTGGGCCCTTTTTCAGCAGTTGCTTGACCCCGAGGTAGAACAGATAGCCGGCGCCGAGAATCTTCACTGCGTTGAAGAGCATCTCAGAACTGGCGAGCAAGGCGCCGAGGCCCAGCATCGCTGCGGCGGACAGGCAGAACAGGCCGCTGGCATTACCCAACGATGACCAGATGGTGCTGCGCTGTCCGTGGGCCAGGCTGTTGTTGATGGCCATCAACGTCGCCGGGCCGGGGCTGGCGATTGCGATGGCGCCGACCAGGGTGAAGGTCAGAATCGAGTGAGAATCCATTTTCAGTGCTCGTGACAGGTTGGTGTCGGCATGTTACAGCAGCCAATCCGCCACACAACCTCAGGCCAATCATAGAACCTGTGGCGAGGGGATTTATCCCCGCTGGGGCGCGCAGCGGCCCTTCCTTTTCAATCTAAAGAGGGGCTGCTTCGCAGCCCAACGGGGATAAATCCCCTCGCCACAATGAATGCACTCATCCCAATCACAAGGCAAAAAAAAACCCCGCAACCCAATAAAGGCGCGGGGCAAAGAATTGGTTGGTTGCGGCCAACCAAAGGAGCTCTTTCAGATACGTGTTCGCACAGTCTTCAGATGCAATCCTGTGCAGCACGTTCAAAACTGGAGGGCAGCAAGTTCGAGGCGAGCAAGTGTCGTTCATAGATAAACACCTTGCCGCCAGTGCCGGCCTTGTAAGCCTCCAGCACGTTGTCGGCGGAAATCTTGCTCGGCACCACGATCCGGTAGCTGCGCTGGGTTTGCGAAACAGTCGGGCTGAGCGCGTCGCCCTGTAACTTCGGCACCACGCAATCGGCGTATTGCGCCGGGGTCTTACTGGTCTGCAAGGTCAGGCTCGGCGTGTTAGGGGCGGAAGCACAGCCGCCGAGCAACAAGGAAGCAACCGCCAGAACAGGCACAAATAAAGGACGCATCGGGTTCAATCCTGAAAATAAAAGGTTCGGTTCAACCGGCAACGGTTCAGCCTCACGGAGCCGCCGTCGCCATTTTTGTGTTGGGTTCAACTCGCGGCCACCAGGGCCTTGAGCGAAGCGTCGAACTGCTTCAACGCATTCAGTTGCAGGTCACGCTGCTTGTCGATCTGTGCAGCAACAGCAGGCGCTGCCAGGTTATGCACCCAGACCGATGGCAAGTTTTTCTCCACCGCGCCTTCGGCCTTGCCGATGTATTGCAGATTCGCGTCGTAGAACTTCGCGGTGAAACGCGCTTCAACCAGGCTGTTACGCTGGGTCAGCAAGCGATTGAACGTGTCGAGCTTGACCACCACGTCCGGATGCGCCTGAATCAAGGCATCGAGATTGTCGTAAACGGTTACCGACAAAAACTGCTGCTGCAACGAACTGATCAACCAGTCGACCGCCAACTCCGGATCGGAACTGGCGACAAACGCTTCACGAATCCGCGAGTCCAGCGCGTCTTTTGCGCCGTTCGCCGCCATGGCGTGGTAACGCGCCAGGTATTGCAGATTTTCCAAGGTGTTTTCGCTGTACAACACACCGACCGTTTGCGTGTGTTTCAACGCCGCACTGCTGGCCGTAATGGGTTGCAAGTGACACGACCGGGCGTCGTCTGCGTAGGTCGGTGCTGCGGCAACCGCCCCGCCCATCAGCAGGGCGACCATGGCCAGTCGAGTCAATGTGTTCATCGCGCAAATTCCTTGAGCAGCGTGTTCGATGGAGGCAATTTTCCGCCTAACGCCGCTAAAGCAGAACTTCCGTTTCGTGATGATCACTATTACTTCCAGCGATAGTTGCGCGCCGTGTAGATTGATACACACTCAATTCCAACGAAAATAATCACTGAGGATCTTTCCTTGAGAACGTTTGATCTGATCCGCGACGCCGTACTGCCCGACTTCCGTGATCGGGTGGCCGAATACCTTGTCCAGTACGAAAGCGTCCTACTCGACAAAGACATCCACGACCCACAGCTCATTCTCGACACCGCCAATCAACTGCGCGGCTACCTGCGTGGGCTGAACACCACGCGGGTGTTAGGCATGGCCTATTGGGAAGAACTGGATCGACGGGTGGTGGAAACCTGGCTCGCGCCGGCGCAATGACCGGCTAGACTCCTCGGGCTGTCACAGTCCCTGTGAGTCCTATCGGAGGTGCCCCATGAGCAACACCGAAACCACCCCATTCAACGGCTGGGCCGCCACCGCTGCCGGCGCACCGCTGGAGCGCTATAGCTACGACCCCGGCGCGTTGGGCGAAGAAGACGTTGAAGTCGCCGTTGAATATTGTGGCGTCTGCCACTCCGATCAGTCGCTGATCGACAACGACTGGGGCATCAGCCGCTATCCGTTTGTGCCGGGCCATGAAGTGGTCGGCAAAATCGTGCGCATGGGCCCGCAAGTGCGCGGCCTGAAAATGGGTCAACGCGTGGGGATCGGCTGGTACAAGGGCAGTTGCATGCACTGCTCGTCCTGCATCAGCGGCTCGCAACAACTGTGCGGCACCGCGCAACCGACCATCATCGGCAGCAACGGCGGTTTCGCTGATCGCTTGCGCTCGCACTGGGCGTGGGCGATTCCAGTGCCGGAACAGCTTGATCCGGCGCTGGTCGGGCCACTGTTCTGCGCCGGTTCAACGGTATTCAATCCGCTGCTGCAATTCGGCGTCAAACCGACCGACCGCGTCGGCGTGGTCGGCATCGGCGGCCTCGGCCATCTGGCGCTGCGCTTTCTCAATGCGTGGGGCTGCGAAGTCACCGCGTTCACCTCATCGCTGAACAAACAGGACGAAGCCAAGCGTCTGGGCGCGCACAACGTCGTCGCCTCCACCGACAGCAGCGCGTTGAAAGCGATTGCCGGCACCCTCGACTTTCTGCTGATCAGCGCCAACGCCGACCTCGACTGGCCAGCCATGCTCGCGACCCTGCGCGGCAACGGCCGGTTGCACTTCGTTGGCATCGTACCCAGCGCGATTCCGGTGCATGTGTTCGATCTGATTCCTCAACAAAAATCGTTGTCGGCCTCACCGGTTGGCTCGCCGGGCACCATGGCGACCATGCTCGAATTCTGCGCGCGGCATCAGATTCTGCCGCAGGTCGAGATGTTTCCCATGAGCAAGGTCAACGAGGCCGTCGACCATCTGCGCAGCGGCAAGGCGCGCTATCGCGTGGTGCTCGACGCCAGTCAGTAACCGTTCGGCGCGGCGGCGATTGCCGTGCGCGCCGCCCTCCTGCCAAAACACCCGCAAACGCTTACAATCGCCGGTCTTAATACCCAATAGACAGGCTCGCTCAGAAATGCCGCTCGACCCTATTACAATGCTGACCATCTCGATCGCGCTTGCAGCCGCCGCGGCGCTGTACCTGGCGATCGAGTGGCGCAGCATTCGCGAGCCTTCCCTGCTGTTCTGGAGCGCCGGTTTCGCCACGATCACCGTCGGTTCCACCCTCGCCTTGCTACGCAGCAGCGGCTTTTTGCTGATCGGCATCTGGTTCGCCAACGGTCTGCTGGTGACCGCACACTTTCTGTTCCTGCTCGGTGTCGCGCGCTTCACCCAGACGCGTCTTTCGAGTGCCTGGTACCTGATTTTCGTCACCTGGCTGGTGATGCTGCTGCTGCCGGACGGGCCGCTGTGGTCGAAAGTCATGCTCGCAGCCAACTCTTTGCTGGTGGCGCTGGCGACGCTCAAAGGCAGTTTTCTGCTGCGCCCGCACGGTAAATCCCTGAGCGTCGGCGCCGTGCAATTGCGCTACGTTTTACTGGTGCACGGGGCTTTTTATATCGCCAAGGCGCTGACCGTGGTCATCCCCGGCACGTTGATTGATCTGGCGGCATTCCGTGGCGAGATCATCCAGATTTCACTGGTCGAAGGCGCGATGGCGATCATGTTGATTGCGCTGTCGATGACCGGCACCGAGCGCTACCGTCGCGAAAAAGAGATCGCCCGCCTCGCCGAACGCGATCCGCTGACCGCCCTCTACAACCGCCGCGCGCTCGAAAAACGAGCGCCGCGCTTGCTCGCCGATGTCTCGGCTGAACGTCCCGGCGCCCTGCTGCTGATCGATATCGACAACTTCAAACTGGTCAACGATCAGTACGGCCATATCGCTGGCGACCGCTTGCTGATCGCCTTGAGCGAGATGATTCGTTCGCTGCTGCCGCGTAATGCGCTGACAGCTCGATTGGGTGGCGACGAGTTCGTCATCCTGCTCAACGGCGCCACAAGCGAACGTATCGTCGAACTCGGCAACGTGCTGCGCGAGCAGTTTCTCGGCACCACTGCGCAGACATTCCCCACCACCGAACCCGTCACCTTGAGCCTCGGCGCCACTCTGTTCGAGGCGCCGCCGGCCAGTCTGGCGGCGCTGATCGAACAAGGCGACGCCGCGCTCTACGAATCCAAACGCGGTGGCCGCAACCGCATTCGCCTCACCGGGCTCCCACTTTCAGGATGAAATCAACATGACCAGCCTCGACACTGCTTTGCAAGACAGCGCCGCACCAGAAGGCGTTTGCTACGGCTGCGGCGGTAGCAATCCGCACGGTCTGCACATCAAAAGCTACTGGCATGAAGACGGCGTGCACGTCCTCGCCGACCACGTGCCGGACGCCAAATACTGCGGCTGGCCGGATCTGGTCTACGGCGGCTTGATCGCGATGCTGGTCGACTGCCACTCCAACTGGACGGCGATGGCCTACCACTACCGCGCCGAAAATCGCGAGCCGGGCAGCCTGCCGCGTATCGATTGCGTCACGGGCAATCTGGGCATCAAATTCATCAAGCCGACGCCGATGGGTGTGCCGCTGACGTTGAAGGCCAGGGTTGAAGGCGAAGTCGGGCGCAAGTCGCGGGTGATCTGCGAGGTGTTTGCCGGCGATGTGCTGACAGCGGTGGGTGATTCGGTGTTTGTGCGCGTTGATACGGGATCATTGGCGGATGCTGCGCACGGACGTTAAGGTAATTTGAACTCAAAACTTTCATCAAGGATTGTGAATGTCGCTTATCTCGCAACGCGTCGAAATGGCCCGCAATGGCAGCAACGATAAAGTCATCTGCCGCATGGCTTCGGGCTGGGCAGTCATGGGCGATGTGCAGTTTCTGCCGGGTTATTGCCTGCTGCTGCCCGACCCGGTGGTGCCGAGTTTGAATGATCTGGACGCGGAGGCCCGGGCGGTTTACCTGCTCGACATGGCGCGCCTTGGGGATGTGGTTTTGGCGGTGACCGGTGCGCTGCGCATGAATTATGAAATTCTGGGTAATTCAGAGCCAGAGCTGCATTGCCATTTGTTTCCCCGTTACGCCACGGAACCGGACGACAAACGCAAAATGCCTGCGTGGTTTTATGACTGGAAGACGGCGGAGCCTTATGCGGAGGAAGTGCATGGGGAACTGCGGATGAGGATTGCGCAGATGCTGGAGCCCCTCACCCTAGCCCTCTCCCAGAGGTAGAGGGGACTGATTGGGGGATGCTGGTGAGGTACGCCGACCTGAAAGTGCTTTGCCGAATCCAGAATCGACCCGGTCGTTCAGGTCGATGTAACACGCAAGACACCTCGGTCGGCCCCCTCTCCCTCCGGGAGAGGGCTGGGGTGAGGGTAACAATTCAAGCTACTGAAAATCAGCCCGAGCCGAATGCAATTTCTTATAGCTCTCAATCAATCGCAAATGCCGATCCAGGCCTTCCAGCTTCATGCTCGTCGGCGTCAAACCGTAAAACCGCACGCTACCGTTGACCGACCCAATCGCCGCATCCATCCGCTCGTCACCGAACATCCGACGGAAGTTGGCTTCGTAGTCTTCCAGCAGCAGGTCTTCATCCAATTCCATCTCCAACACCACGTTCACCGCTTGATAAAACAAGCCGCGCTCAACCGTGTTGTCGTTGTATTGCAGGAACGCTTCAACCAGATCCTTGGCCTGTTCAAATTTCTGCAACGCCAGATAAATCAGCAAACGCAGTTCCAGAATCGTCAACTTGCCCCACGGCGTGTTGTCGTCGAATTCGATGCCGATCAGCGTGGTGATTTCGGTGTAACCGTCCTGCTCGCTGTTTTCCAGGCCTTGGGCGAGGTTGCGCAGTCCGACTTTGCTCAGGCTGTGCAGGTTAAGTATGTCGGCGCGGAATTGCAGGGCTTTGTTGGTGTTGTCCCAGATCAGGTCTTCGATCGGGTAGATCTCCGAGTAGTCCGGCACGAGGATGCGGCACGCCTTGGCGCCGATGTGCTCGTAGACCGCCATGTAGACTTCTTTGCCCATGTCTTCGAGGATGCCGAACAGCGTCGCGGCCTCTTCGGCGTTGGAATTTTCGCCTTGTCCGGAGAAGTCCCACTCGACGAATTCGAAGTCCGGCTTGGCACTGAAGAAGCGCCACGACACCACACCGCTGGAGTCGATGAAGTGTTCAACGAAGTTGTTCGGCTCGGTCACCGCTTGCCCGGAGAAGGTCGGCTGCGGCAAGTCGTTCAAGCCTTCAAAACTGCGGCCCTGGAGCAATTCAGTCAGGCTGCGTTCCAGCGCCACTTCCAGGCTCGGGTGCGCGCCGAACGAGGCGAACACGCCGCCGGTGCGCGGGTTCATCAGGGTCACGCACATCACCGGGAATTCACCGCCCAGCGACGCGTCCTTGACCAGCACCGGGAAGCCCTGCTCTTCCAGGCCTTTGATGCCGGCGAGGATGCTCGGGTATTTCTCCAGCACTTCCTGTGGCACATCCGGCAAGGCCATTTCGCCTTCGAGGATTTCGCGTTTCACCGCGCGCTCGAAGATTTCCGACAGGCACTGCACCTGCGCTTCGGCCAGCGTGTTGCCAGCGCTCATGCCGTTGCTGAGGTAGAGGTTTTCGATCAGGTTCGACGGGAAGTACACCACTTCGTCATCCGACTGGCGCACAAACGGCAGCGAGCAGATGCCGCGCTGGGTGTTGCCGGAGTTGGTGTCGTACAGGTGCGAACCGCACAGCTCGCCGTCGCGGTTGTAAATGCCGAGGGTGTACTCGTCGAGGATTTCCGGCGGCAGTTCGTCTTTCGCGCCGGGCTTGAACCATTGTTCGTCCGGGAAGTGCACGAACTCAGCGTTGGCGATTTCTTCGCCCCAGAACTGGTCGTTGTAGAAGAAGTTGCAGTTCAGCCGCTCGATGAACTCGCCCAGCGCCGACGCCAGCGCGCCTTCTTTGGTCGCGCCTTTGCCGTTGGTGAAACACATCGGCGAATGCGCGTCGCGGATGTGCAGCGACCAGACGTTCGGAACGATATTGCGCCACGAAGCGATTTCGATCTTCATGCCGAGGTCGGCGAGAATGCCGGACATGTTGGCGATAGTCTGCTCCAGCGGCAGATCCTTGCCAGCGATGTAGGTGCCTGCCTCGGACGTGGAAACCGGCATCAACAAGGCTTGCGCATCGGCGTCGAGGTTATCGACTTCTTCGATGATGAACTCAGGGCCGGTCTGCACGACCTTCTTCACCGTGCAGCGATCGATCGAACGGAGGATGCCCAAGCGATCCTTGTCGGAGATGTCCGCTGGCAGCTCGACCTGAATCTTGAAGATCTGGTTGTAGCGGTTTTCCGGGTCGACGATGTTGTTCTGCGACAGGCGAATATTTTCCGTGGGGATGTTGCGGGTGTCGCAGTACAACTTCACAAAGTAAGCCGCACACAACGCCGACGAAGCCAGAAAGTAGTCGAACGGTCCCGGTGCCGAGCCATCGCCTTTGTAGCGAATCGGCTGATCGGCGATCACCGTGAAGTCGTCGAACTTGGCTTCAAGTCGAAGGTTGTCGAGAAAGTTGACCTTGATTTCCATGCGGGATTACCAGAATACGGCTAAACGAATGGCCGCCATTATCCGGTTTTTGCGCGGGAAGTCTTGCGGTTTCGGGAACGGCCGATGACGGGGGCCGCCGTTATTTCGCCAACAGCTCGCGCACCCGCCCACCCAGCGCATCGACGGCAAACGGCTTGGTCAGCACGTGCATGCCGTCCTCGAGCTGACCGCCGCCAAACACTGCGCTCTCGGCATAACCGGTGATAAACAGGGTCTTCAGCTGCGGGCGCAATTGCAGCCCCGCTTCGGCCAGTTGCCGGCCGTTCATGCCGCCCGGCAGGCCGACGTCGGTGACCAGCAAATCGATGTGCACATCGGAGCGCAACAGCTTCAGCCCGGCGACGCTGTCGGCGGCTTCGATCACCGTGTAACCGAGTTCGCCCAGCACGTCCGCCAACAGCATGCGCACGGTCGGCTCGTCGTCGACCAGCAACACGGTCTCGCCCAGTTGTGAGGCCGCGACGGACTCATCGGCAGCGTCATGTTCGTCCTGGCTGGCCTCGACATGATGGCGCGGCAGGTAAATCGACACCTGCGTGCCCTCACCCACCGTCGATTGAATCTGCACTTGCCCGCCGGATTGCTGGGCAAATCCGTAGATCATCGACAGCCCGAGGCCAGTGCCCTGACCGATCGGTTTGGTGGTGAAAAACGGTTCGAACACATGCGCCATGACGTCCGGCGACATGCCGGTGCCGGTGTCACGAACGCTGACACACAGGTAATCGCCTTCGGGCAGATCGATGCCGCGCGCTGCCTCGCGATTCATCCACTGATTGGCGGTTTCCAGGGTGATGCGACCGCCATCGGGCATGGCGTCGCGGGCGTTCAGGCAGAGGTTGAGCAGCGCGTTTTCCAGCTGACTCTTGTCGACAAACGCCGGCCACAGCTCCGAGCTGCCGAGCGTCTCGACGACAATGCCCGGCCCGGCGGTACGCTGGATCAGCTCGGCCATGCCGTACATCAGCGTGTTGACGTTGGTGGCGTGCGGTTCGAGGGTTTGCCGGCGCGAGAATGCCAGCAGGCGATGGGTCAGCGATGCCGCACGTTTTGCCGCGCTTTGGGCGGCGACCATGTACCTGTCGACTTCGCTCAGGCGCCCTTGGCCGATGCGCCGGTTCATCAGCTCAAGCGCACCGGAAATACTGGTCAGCAGGTTGTTGAAATCGTGGGCGAGGCCCCCGGTCAGTTGCCCCACCGCTTCCATTTTCTGCGACTGGCGCAGTTTCTCTTCAGCCTGCATCAATTCGGCGGTGCGCTCGGCGACACGCTGTTCGAGGGTCTCGTTGAGTTCGCGCAAACGCGCGGCAGTCTGCCGTTGCTGCTCTTCGACTTCGCGCAACGCCTCTTCGGCGATGGTGCGTTCGAGCAAATCAGCGGCCTGGCGCGCGAGAATGTCCAGCAGGCGCAAATCGCGTTCGGAGGGATGGTGCGGTTTGTTCCAGTGCGTCGAGATCATGCCGAGCAGATGGCCATCGCGCGACATCAACGGCGTGGTCTGCGCCGAACGGATACCGGTGCGGCGGAATGCGAGCAGGTCTTCGGTGCCGGCAATGTCGGCCCACTGTTCGAAATCGGGAATGATCGCGCGCTGGCCGAGTTTCAGCGCCAAGGTGCAACTGCTATAGGCCGCCGGGCTGACGTAATGCCAAAAACCGACCGCCTCGGCCGGCAGGCCATGGGCGTACAACAATTGCAGCTCGCCACCATGGCCGGCGCCGTGTTCCGGCGTACAAAGCAATTGCATTGTGCCGAACTGTGAACCGGTGATGAACACCGCCGCATCGACGATTTTGCCGTAGAGCGCTTCGCGATCCTGCTCGCCGATCAGGCTGACGCTGATGCTGTGCAGCAGTTCGATGTCCGACAGCGCGGTTTGCGCCGCCGAAACATTGCCAGGAGCCAGGTCTGGAGGAAAAGCGGCGTAAAGGCCAGTCATGAGAGGCTCCCGAGAGCTGCAGATAATCGGGCGGCAGATTACCAGCTAACGTCAGATTAAGGGATGCGACGTGCTGGCGCGTCGCCATCATCCGACGAGCAGCGCCTCATGCACCTCAATCGACGGGATCGCCACCTCGGCGCGGCGACTGTCGAGCCAGCCTCGGGTTTTGCCGACATCGAAGATTTGCCCCTGCTCAATCAGGGTCAGCAAGAGTTCATCGGCCACGCGATAACGCCCGCAGTCAGGGCAATCGCGTTCTTCCCATGGGCCTTGGCAATGAATGCGCTCAGCGCCCCCCGCACAAATCAGACAACTCATGACAGACACCTTTTTATAGTTTTCAACCGACCCGTCGTATGGCCGGTTTTGTGGTTGTCTGGTCGACTCGATGGAGGGGATGAAAGTTCTCGGGACTGACGTTTTCAGAACAGACAGGTCGCATCTGCCAGTATCTGGCCAGCCAATACGCTCTCAAGAAGACTTGATCGGCCGCACTTTGCCGCTGAAGACTTTGAAGCCAAAGGTGTTGTAAACCAGGGTCACCGGGATCAGCACGGCGAAACCAATCAACATGAACAATTGGCTTTTCGGGCTGGACGTGGCGGCTTTCAAGGTCAGATCCGGCGGTACGATCAGCGGAAACAACGCAACCAGCATCAGCGCGAATGCCAGCACAAACACGCCCAGCGCAGCGAACAGCGGTACGCCATCGAAGCGGCTGCGAAACCCCGACCAGAACACCGCTGAAAGAATGGCGAGCACGGTCAGCGTCGGCGCCCAGACGCGAATATCGGTCAGACGTTGCATGTATTGGGCCTGCAACGTTGCCGTCCATATCACCAGCACAATCAACAGCATCACAGTGATCAGCGCCAACACCCGCGCCTGGCGTGCGCAGCGCCGCTGCAAGTCGTCGACGGTTCGCCAATACAGCCAGCAAGCGCCGAGCCACGTGTAACCGAGCACCAACACCACGCCGCAGAACAGCGGAAACGCCCCCAGCCATTCCACACCGCTGCCGGTGTAGTGACTGCCCTGATGCGGCACGCCTTGCACCAGCGTTCCCAACACCACGCCCTGAATCGCGCCCGCCAGCAAAGAACCGCACAACAGCGCGCCATCGACCCAACGCTTGATCGCTTCGTTGGGCGAGTGGTCGCGAAATTCCAGCGCCACCGCGCGCAGAATCAGCGCGAGGAACATCAGGATAAAAGGCAGATAAAGCGCCGGCAGCAAAATCGCGTAGGCCAGCGGAAACAGCGCGAGCAGCCCGCCGCCGCCCAGCACCAGCCAGGTTTCATTGGCATCCCAGATCGGCAGAATGGTTACCGCCATGGCGCGGCGGTGCTGGCTGTTTTCGGTCAAGCCGAGCAGCACACCGACGCCCAGATCCGTGCCATCGAGCAGCACGTAATTCATCACCGAGAAGGCCAGAGCGCCCGCGCACAGCAGCGTGATCCAGTCGGTGTCCATCAGGAATGCCCCGTTTCATCGGCCAGCGTCGGCTGCGGCCCGGACTCGTCCTGCTTTGGCGGCTCGCGCAATAAACGCAGCAACACCCACAGGCCGATGCCAAAAATCAGCAGATAAAACAGCAGAATCAGCCAGGTCGAAGCCAGCACTTGCGCGCGGGACACCGAGGACAGGCTGTCGGCCGTACGCACCAAGCCGTAGACGGTAAACGGCTGGCGACCCACCTCGGTGACAACCCAGCCACTGAGCATCGCGACAAAACCCGCCGGCGCCATGCACACGCTGGCCCATAACCAGCCGCGCGACGTGTACAGGCGCTGACGACGACGGAAAAACAGGCTGACCACGCCCTGCCCCAGCATCAAAACGCCCAGTCCGACCATCAGCCGAAATGCAAAGAACACCGGCGCTACGGGAGGAATGTCCTGCGCGGGAAATTCATCGAGGGCGGCGATGGTGCCGCTGAGATCATGGGTCAGGTACAACGAAGCCACTCGCGGAATCGCCACTTCCCAGTGATTGTGCCGCTGCGCCATGTCGGGCCACGCGAACAGCCGCAACGGTTCGCCCGCGCCCTCGGCTGGACGCGTCCACGAACCTTCAATGGCGGCGACTTTCTGCGGCTGCACTTTCAAACTGTGCTGGCCATGCAGATCGCCGACCACGATCTGCACCGGCATCACCACGACGAGCAGCCACAGCGCCATGGAAAACCCCAGCCGCGCCCGTGGATTGTCCGCGCGTTTGAGCAACTGCCAGGCACTGATGCCGGCCACCAGCGTCGCGGTGCCGAGCAACGCTGCCAGCGTCATATGCACCAGCCGATAGGGAAACGATGGATTGAAAATGATCGCCCACCAGTCTTCGGCGATAAAACGGCCGTCGGCGGCAATCGAATACCCCGCCGGCGTATGCATCCAGGAATTCGCCGAGAGAATCCAGAACGCGCTGATCAGCGAGCCCACCGCCACCGCGCAGGTGGCGAAAAAATGCAGGCGCGGGCCGACCTTCTTCATGCCGAACAGCATGATGCCGAGGAAACCCGCTTCGAGAAAAAACGCCGCCAACACTTCGTAAAACATCAGCGGGCCGAGAATATCGCCCGCCTGAACCGCCAGTCGCGACCAGTTGAGGCCGAACTGATACTCCAGAATCAGCCCAGAAGCCGTGCCCACCGCGACATTCAGCGCAAATACTTTCAGCCAATAGCGGTAAACATCGAGATAAATCTGCCGTCCGCTCTTTAGCCAAAGCGCCTCGAGCACCAACAGAAAATTGGCCAGGCCGATGGTGAACGCGGCCAGCACGATGTGAAAACTGATGGTGATCGCAAACTGGCTGCGCGCCGCCATCAGCGCTGAGTCGAGCGAGTCCATGGCATCACTCAACCGTTGCCGGTTTTATCTGCGCGCTTGATCGGGATGCGTGAACACGCTGCCCGCATCGCGCACCAACTGACGCCATTCGGCGCTGGTGATCAGCCCTTGCTCCTCCATGTCATCGGCGGCTTTTAGCAACTCGTCATATTGTTCTTCCGGATCCAGGCGCATTTGCGATTGCGTCGCCAGTTTGCGCCATGCCGCCAGTGATTCTTTCTTCCGCTGATCGAACATAGGGATTTCTCATCGAGGGCTTGATCGATAGAGATAAGTCCTTCCTGCGTCGTTCAGCGCGGGCGACGGATGGAGAGTGTTTATGCCGGTTGCGGATTCTCCTGAAAGAATCGCTTGGGCAACACTGCCGGGCACAGATGGATGATCGACATGCGCACCACGTGATTGAGCATCACGAACGCCGGGTCGAGTTTGAGCAGCAACGCCGCTGCCGTCATCACCTCGACGCCGCCCGGTACCCACGACATGAACAATGCCAAAAACGGCTTGCCGGTGAACTGGCTGAACGCGAAGGCAATCGCCAGCGTCGAGCAGAACGTCAGCGCGGTGACCACCAGCCCGGCGCGGATGTAGCGGACGAAATCCTTGAGGGTGATGTCTTTGAGACGAATACCGATCAGGCCGCCGAGCAGGATCAGCGCGACAATCGCCAGTGGCTCGGGCACCTGCAAATCGGCGTGAAAACCGACATTGGCCGCCGCTGTGCAGAGCAAACCGGTGAGCATGTACGGCGCGGGGACGTCGAAGCGTTCCAGCAGATACCCGGCGATTACTGCCGGCAGCGCGGGCGGAATCACCCGCAGGTAATCGTCCAGCGCGCCCAGAGTCGGTGCCGTGTTGTCTGCATGACCGCCCGCGATGAGCGTCACCACCAGCAACAACGCGAGCAACCGCACGATGTGTACAAAGGCTATGCGCCCCGAGGCCGGGCCTTGATCGCTGGTGACGGTCATCACCGCCGCCATTGCGCCTGGTATCGAACCGAGCAGACTTTCCACATGACCCCAGCGTTCCATGCGCCGCAGCCAGTTGTAGCCGACGACGATTTGCGCGGTCATGCAGATCAGCAAGCCTACCAAGATGCTGAAGTCGCTGAGCTCGCCGAGCATTGAAGCGGTGACAATCGAGCCTACGCTGACGCCGAGCAATAACTGCACGGCGGCCACGAACGGATAAGGCATACGCATGCGCACGCCGATTTTGCTTAACGCGGTGACCAGGCAGATCGCACCGATCAGCTCGCCCAGCGGCAGGCCGGTCAGATAACCGAGCCATGCGCCCAGCGCCGCTACAGGGATCGGGATGAGGCTTTCGAGCAGAGTCTTCATTGAATATCCATGTTGTTCTGAAGGCGATGTTGAGAAGCCGCAGGAATTTTCAGAAATATTTTTAAACATTTTTATAAGATGAACGCTGCACGGATCCAATACCGATTTCCGACCGATTGATACCCAAGGATGAACATGCTCGATCTGCGCCGCCTGCGTTACTTCCTGATCGTCAGCGACGAATTGCACTTCGGCCGCGCCGCCGCACGTCTGCACATCGCCCAGCCACCGCTGACCCGGCAGATTTCGGCATTGGAAAAAGAGCTGGGGTTTCAGCTGTTTGATCGCAGTAGCCGCAATGTCACGCTCACTGCAGAGGGGCGGCATTTTTTACCACATGCGCGAGCGCTGCTGGAGCAGGTGGAAATGACGGAAGGCATTACGCGCAAGCTGGCGACGGGCTCTGCCGGGCATTTGGCGGTGGGGTATGCGAGCTCGATTGCGTTGTCGGATGTGTTTAGCGAGACGCTTAAGCGGTTTTGTTTGTTGTATCCGGATGTTCAGGTAACGGTGGATGAAGGCGCTTCGAATCATCAGTGTGCGCAGTTGATTGAGGGGCGGCTGGATATTGGCTTGAGTCGTTTGTTGCCAGTTGGCGAGGATGCGCGGGTGCAGGCGATCTGTTTGGGCAATGAGCCGTTGGTGGCGGCGGTTGCAAGCGATAGCGCGCTGGCCTTGCAGAATCGAGTGACGTTGGCTGAACTGAGCGCTTATCCGTTGATTGCGTTTCCGCAGGATTATGGTTCGGGGTTGAATGACATCGTTGAAGCGCTTTTTCGCCTGCATGGGCTGACGCCAATCGCTGGCCCGACGGGCAAACAGATCACCTCGATTGTTGCGCTAGTGGCGGCTGGTCGAGGGGTTGCGGTGGTGCCTGAATGTGCGCAGGCGCTGGTTAAGCGTGGCGTGGTTTATCGGCCGCTAGCCGAGCCAGGTGCCGTAGCGCCGCTGTTGCTGCTGACGCGCAAGCATGAACGCAGTGCGCGGGTGCAGGCGTTTGTCGAAGTAATCAAACAGACAACACCACCCCTGTAGGAGCGACCCTGCTCGCGAAAGCGGAGTGCCTGTGCCGAAGATGTTGCCTGACCCACCGCCTTCGCGAGCAAGCTCAGCTCCTACAAAGATTTGTGGGGTGTTCGGGGATTTGTGTACGGCCAAGAACCCTGTAGGAGTGAGCCTGCTCGCGAAAGCGGAGTGTCTGTGCCGAAGATGTTGCCTGACCCAAAGCAATCGCCAGCAGGCTAGCTCCCACAGGGATTTGTGGGGTGTTCGGGATCTTCGGTACGACCGAGCCCCATGTAGGAGCTGAGCTTGCTCGCGAAAGCGGTGGATCTGTACCGGAGATGGTGACTGACCCACCACTTTCGCGAGCAAGCTCAGCTCCTACAATGATTTGTGGGGTGTTCGGGGATTTGCATACGACCGAGCCCCCTGTGGGAGCCGGGCTTGCCCGCGAAGGCGGCGGTGGGTTCAACATCGCACCCGGCTCACTATCAGAATTTTTCCGCCACACGCCGATACGGATAATTCGGATCCTTGTACTTGCCCGCCTTCTGCCGCTTCGGCAGTTCGACCTTCTCGCGCTTCACATCTTCATACGGGATACGGCTGAGCACATCAGTGATGATGTTCAGCCGAGCCCGACGCTTGTCATTCGAATCCGCCACCAGCCACGGCGCATGCTCGGTATCGGAATGTTTGAACATCTCATCCCGCGCCCGCGAGTAGTCGTACCATCGGCTGTAGGATTTCAGATCCATCGGCGTCAGTTTCCAGATCTTGCGACCGTCATTGATCCGCGCTTCCAGCCGCCGCGTCTGCTCTTCCGGGCTCACTTCCAGCCAATATTTCAGCAAAATCACCCCGGACTGCACGATCGCATGCTCAACCCACGGGATCGACTTGAGAAACTTGTCCGCCTGCTCATCCGTGCAAAAGCCCATCACCCGCTCGACACCGGCGCGGTTGTACCAACTGCGGTCGAAGATCACCACTTCCCCCGCCGCCGGCAGATAAGGCAAATAACGCTGCACATGCATCTGGCTCTTCTCGCGATCCGTTGGCGCCGGCAGCGCCACCACGCGGAAAACCCGCGGGCTCACACGCTCAGTCAGCGCCTTGATCGTACCGCCCTTCCCCGCGCCATCACGGCCTTCAAAAACAATACAAACCTTTACGCCCTCGGCGATCACCCATTCCTGCAACTTGACCAGCTCAACGTGCAGTTTGCGCAGTTGCTCCAGGTAATCCTTGTTTTTCAGCTTCGGACTTTCAGGCGCCTTGGCGTCCTTCTTTTTGTCTTTTGCCATGACCCCGGCCCTCTCGAATGAATGCAGAAACAGAATGTTTATTGACGACACACACCAGACACGTGAGGTTAGTTCATGACCTGCTGTTTGCCATCGCCGGGTAAAAAGCAAAATTGCCATGTGTTTCCTTCGTTCTTTCCTGCGTCGCACTGTTCATTCATTGCCCGCCCTTGCCTGTCTGGAGTTTTTCGATGCCGTCGCCAAAATCCCTGCCCACTGCCCTGCTGGGCCTGGCCCTTGCCTGCCCGGCGATGGCCGAGACTCAAGGTCTGGAACTGGGGCAAGTGCTGATTTCGGCCGATGAGCAGCGCGGTTCGGATGCGTCGGTTGAAGAAGCCAAAGAGCGCCTCGAGCAAGTGCCCGGCGGCACCAACGTGGTCGATATGCGCCAACCGTTGCAGGGCCGCGTCTCGAGTAATCAGGATGTGCTGGCCTATCAACCGGGCGTTTACGCGCAGTCGGCGGGCAACGAAGGCGTGAAGATTTCCGTGCGTGGTTCGGGCATTAATCGCGCGCCGGGCGCCCACGCCTCGGGCCTTTACACCATGCTCGACGGCCTGCCGCTGACCGGCCCCGGCGGTACGCCGTACGAATTGCTCGAACCGCTGTGGGTCGATCACGTTGAAGTGCTGCGCGGCGCCAACGGTTTCGACCGTGGCTCACTGGCCCTCGGCGGCGCCATCGATTACGTCAGCCACACCGGCTACAACGCGCCGAAACTGCAAGTGCGCTACGCCACCGGCAGCCACGGCTATCAGCAGCGTCAGGTCAGTTCCGGGCAAGTGCTTGGCGACTTCGACTACTACGTGTCGCTGACCGATTCCAACGCCGACGGCTATCAGGATCACACCGCCAGCGAAAGCAAAGGCGTGATCGCCAACTTCGGTTATCGCTTCAACCCGAACCTGGAAACGCGTTTCTACATCCGCTACCGCGAAACCGACAACGACCTCGCCGGCCGCGTGACCAAGCACTCCATCGAGCACGATCCGCGCGCGGCCAACCCGTCTTACGTGGCGCGCGACGACAGCCGCAAGCAACCGGGCAGCACCTTCATCGGCAACAAAACCACCTTCTACATCGACGACGATTCGAGCATCCAGACCGGCCTCGTCTACCACGACTACCCGATGGATCTGCGCGAAGGCCCGAACCGTTTAAAAGTCGCTTACACCGATGTCAGCGGCACCTTCGACTACAAACGTCGCGACACGATCTTCGGCATGGAAAGCCGCAGCAACGTCGGCCTGCGCGTGACCAAACACCTGCCCAATGACGGCGCCAGCGAATTCGTGCGCATTCCCACCGGCAACACCGCCGGTTATGCGCCGGGTACAAAAATGCGCGATTTCACCTATCAGGGTTCGGACACCGTACTGCACTTCGGCAACGACCTCGAAATCGCCAACGATCTTTGGCTGACCACCGGCCTCGCCGCGATCTACACCCGCCGCGAAAGCGACGTGACCTATCCGCAAAGCGGTGGCAAAACCAGCATGAACGACTGGGACTACGCGCCGCGCCTCGGCCTGCGCTACCAGATCAACCCGGATCTGCAAGTGTTCGGCAACCTCAGCCGCTCCGTCGAAGCGCCGCACCCGTGGTCGCTGATCTACAGCTCCAACGTGCGCTTCGCTGCCGGTAACGGCGCCGCGACGGGGACGCAGAAAGACCCGATCAAACTGCAAAACCAGACCGCGACCACGCTGGAGCTCGGCGGGCGTGGCGACAGCGCCATCGGCGATTGGAGCCTGGCGTGGTACTACGCGCAGGTGCGGCATGAACTGCTTTCAGTGCTGCCGGATGCCAACGCCGTCACGCCGTATGAGTTGAACGCCAGCCCGACCGTGCACCAAGGCGTTGAAGCGAGCCTCAACAGCAAACTCTGGTCGGCTGCCGATGGTCGCCAGTTGAGTCTGCGTCAGGCGTATACCTTCAGCGATTTCCACTATCGCGATGATGACCGCTTCAGCGACAACCGCTTGCCGGGCCTGCCGATGCATTACTACCAAGGCGAATTGCGTTACGACTGGCCGCAGGGGTTCTTCGCGGCGGTGAACACGCAACTGGTGTCGAAAGTTGCCGTGGATTACGCGGACAGCTACTACGCCGATCCGTACGCACTGTTCGGCGCAACGCTCGGCTACAACGCGCCGAAGGGTGACTGGCAGGGTTGGGTCGACATGCGCAATCTGACCAACAAACACTACGCCGCCACGGTCACGCCGGGTTATGACGACAAAGGTCAGGATGCCGCGCGGTCGACGCCGGGGGAAGGCATGGGGGTTTACGTCGGGGTTTCGTGGAGTTTGCTCTAACCCCACACCTTTGTAGAAGCAGAGCTTGCTCGCGAAGACGGCGGCACATCCCACATCTCCTTGTCTGACACACCGCTTTCGCGAGCAGGCTCACTCCTACAGGGGATTTGTGTTCTGACTCAGATTTTGTGTACGACAGAAAATCTGTAGGAGCTGAGCTTGCTCGCGAAGGCGGCGGCACATTCAACATCAATGTGGCTGATACACCGCTTTCGCGAGCAAGCTCGCTCCCACAGGGATTTGTGGTGTGTGGCGGCGATTTTGTGTACGGCATAGCACCCTGTAGGAGTGAGCCTGCTCGCGAAGGCGGCGGCACATTCAACATCAATGTGGCTGATAAATCGCTTTCGCGAGCAGGCTCACTCCTACAGGGGATTTGTGGTGTTCCCCCGGATTTTGTGTATGGCCGAGAAACATGTGGGAGCGGGCTTGCTCGCGAAGGCGGCGGCACATTCAACATCAATCTGGCTGATACACCGCTTTCGCGAGCAAGCTCGCTCCCACACTGACTGGTGTCGATCAACTTATCTGCGCCAAATCGGCGTGTTCAACCATCCGAACACTGGCAAACGTCGACTCATTCCGTGCCTGCTCCAGCACCGTCAGCGGTTGCGTCGACACCGCCTTCAGCGCCGGTTTGCGGCTCATCTCCGACCCACCGCGCTCGTCGCTCGGCGGGACGCCAAAGTGTTCGCGATAGCATTTGGAAAAATGCGGCGTCGAAACAAAGCCGCAAACATGCGTCAACTCAACGATCGACAACGACGTTTGCTTGAGCAGTTGCCGCGCGCGAATCAGGCGCAGTTTCAAGTAATAACGCGACGGCGAACAGTTGAGGTATTTCTGGAACAACCGCTCCAGCTGTCGACGCGACAAATCAACGTACGCCGCCAGGTGATCGAGCTCAATCGGTTCCTCAAGATTGGCCTCCATCAGCGCCACAATTTCTTGCAGCTTCGGCTGATGCGTGCCGAGCACGTGCTTGAGCGGTACGCGCTGATGATCCTGCTGGTTGCGGACGCGCTCGTAGACAAACATCTCAGAGATGGCGGCGGACAAATCGCGGCCATGATCGCGGCTGATCAAGTGCAGCATCATGTCCAGCGGCGCGGTACCGCCGGAGCTGGTGACGCGATTACGATCGAGGCTAAACAGGCTGGTGCTGACGCTGACACGCGGAAACGCTTCCTGCATCGCCGCGAGAAACTCCCAATGCACGCTGCACTCAAAACCGTCGAGCAACCCGGCTTTCGCCAGCGCCCAACTGCCGGTGCACACGCCGCCCAAGCGCTTCGATTGACGCGCCTGGGCCTGCAGCCAAGTGATGTGCTCCCGCGTAATCACGCTCTGAATGCCGACGCCGCCGCAGACAATCACCGTATCCACGCAAGGATTACTCCACGACCCATCCGGCGTGATCGGCACGCCGTCGCTGGCCCAGACCGGCGCGCCGCCAACGCTGAACGTCTGCCAGCGATACAGCTCACGCCCGGACAATTGATTGGCCATGCGCAACGGTTCGACGGCGGACGCCAGCGACATCAGGGTGAATTTGTCCAACAGCAGAAAGCCAACGGATTGAGTCGCACCGTCGGGTGCGGCAGCGTTCGATGACATCGGATTCGTGTCCTTACAAAAGCGTTTGTGGTTCGGCGTTAACCCGCTGACGTCACCCGGGCCGCCTGCGCAGGATCACGCGAGGTCACCAGGCCGAGGAAGGAAATCAGCAACGCGAGGCCAATGGTCGTGCTCACTTCGGTGCGGTGTTGCGGGGTGATCATCATCACCGTCAACGCCGCGCAAATGAACACGATCACCAGCCAGGTCAGCCACGGGAACAGCCACATGCGGAAGGTCAGCTCGACGTTGCGCTGGCGCAAGATCCGCCGCATGCGCAACTGCGACACAGCGATGGTCAGGTACACCAACAAGGCAATCGCACCAGAACTGGCGAGCAGGAATTCAAACAACCCGGCAGGCATGAAATAGCTCCACACGGTGATCGCCGCGCCCAACACGGTGCTGGCGAAAACAGCCGCCCGTGGCACGCCGGCGGCCGATGTCACCTTCAACGCCTTCGGCGCATCGCCACGGCGTCCCAGCGAAAACAACATGCGCGAAGCAATGTAGATCGAAGAGTTCATGCAACTGGCGACGGCGATCAACACGACGACGTCGACCATGAATTTGGCGTGAGGAATATTCATGATTTCCAGCGCCCGTTGATACGAGCCGACCGAGGCCAACAGCGGATCATTCCAGGGCACCACGGAAATCACCACGAAGATCGACAGCAGATAAAACACGCCGATGCGCCAGATCACCGAGCGCGTGGCTTTAGCGATGTTCTGCGCCGGGTTGTTGGATTCGGCGGCGGCGATGGTCACCGCTTCGGTGCCGATAAAACTGAACATGATGGTGATGAAAGCGCCGACCACCGCCGACAGGCCGTTGGGCGCAAACCCGCCGTGGGTCGCCATCAAGCCGCTCAGGCCACTGACTTCGCGATCCGGCACCCAGCCCATCAACACGGCAAAACCGACGCCGATAAACCCGATGATCGCCACGACTTTGGCCATGGCGAACCAGAACTCGAATTCACCGTATTTGGACACGCTGAACAGGTTGGTCACGGCCAGCACAACGATCGACACCAACGCGAACAGCCACGCATCGATCTGCGGAAACCATTGATGGAGCACATGGCCGGCCGCCAGCGCTTCAATGGGAATCACCAACACCCAGAACCACCAGTAAAGCCAACCGATGGTAAACCCCGCCCAGCGCCCGATGGCCTGATCGGCGTAGGTGGAAAACGAGCCGGTGTCCGGATTGGCCACCGCCATTTCACCGAGCATGCGCATGACCAGCACCACGAGCAAACCCGAAAACAAATACGCCAACAACACCGCCGGCCCCGCCGCCGCAATGGCATGCCCCGAGCCCACGAACAAACCGGCGCCGATGATCCCGGCGATAGACAGCATTGTTACGTGACGAGGCTTAAAGCCCTGCGCCAATTGGCCATTCGAATCCTTGGACGGGCTAATCATTGGTTTTTTTATTCTCTGCTGATCGACATTCAAGCGACTGGACAGGGGCAACGGATCACCGTTGTTGCCGTACAAGAAACCCCGTCCAACCGCCGCAGTTCTTATCAAACCGATGTGGTTCTTTAATGAAAAGACACTTCACCTTATCTGGCTTGGTGGAGGGCTCAGTAGCCTGATGGCGTCATGGTTTGGTCTGAAATCGACACGGGGGAACCTTAAGGTCTCGAACAAGACCCACCAGCCGAAAGACCGAAGCAAAACCCGTGGGAGCGAGCCTGCTCGCGAAGACGTCGGCACCTTCAATATCAATGTGCCTGACACACCGCTTTCGCGAGCAAGCTCGGCTCCTACAGGGGATTTGTGGTTGTGGCGGATTTTGTGTATGGCCGAGAAACCTGTGGGAGCGGGCTTGCTCGCGAAGAAGCCAGCACATTCAACACCTAAACAACGGACCCACCCTGCCCAGTCGCAACAATGGCAAACCACCCCCACCCTGCTAACCTCACCCCAACCCCGCTAAGCATCCCCCACCACTGGATACCTCGATGAACTTCCGATGTCCTGACTGCAACCATCTCGTCAGCCACATCCCGCCCACCCACAAATGCCCCGACTGCGGCCACTTCTCCCACGACTGGCTCATCGATGACTGGGAAAGCTTTGCCGCCATCAAACGCAGGCACATCCACTACAACCTCATCATCATGGGCCTCGTCCTGATCAACATCCTGGCCACCATCCTTTACCAATCAACCAACCCCTTCCAGTGGCTGATCAACCTGATCTTCCTCCCCGCCGTCATCAGCTGGATCCTCTGCCGCCAACAGCTCAGCCAAAAAGCCCACTACAAAGGGCATAAAGGCAACGTGGTATTCCCATGGTTCGCAGGCTTCGGCGGGCTATAACTAATCGCCAACCCCTGTAGGAGTGAGCCTGCTCGCGATAGCGCTCATCCAGCCAACATCAACATTGAATGACCCACCGCCATCGCGAGCAGGCTCACTCCTACAAGGATTTTGCCTGCTTACCCAGCCCCCAAACCCGCCACCGACTGTGGGAGCGGGCTTGCCCGCGAAGACGTCAGCCCATCCAACCCAAATCCAACAGCCATCAATCCCGCTCAACTATTCCCCAACAACCTCAACATAATTCGACTCCCCGCCCCCACTCGCCCCCGACAGCCAGCCCCACACAAAACTCAACGTCGTCCGCCCCGCCTCATCAACCCCCACCGTCCCCCGCGACCAACCGGAAAGCAACTCGCCTCCCGTCGTCAAACAATGGAAAAGCAGCTCAATCGTATCGGCCCCAGTCACCCGGCCAACCTGATGCCCCGCGCGAATCCGACCGCCCTGATAAGTACTCAAAATGCCCGAGCCCTCGACACGGTAATGAAACACCGTATCAGCCCCCGACAACCCTTGCGCGTTGTTCGCTACGGCAAATCGACGGTCGTGCAAACGCTCGGTGATTTGTGAAAAAGCAGATTCCATAAAGGCTGCGTCCTTGTGTTCAGAGTTTCCGTTCCGGTTGCCGATCATCCTAACCCAACGTCCGACCATCATTGGAAAGTGCCCGCTACTCAAGCGCAAAAACTACAACATCGCAGGCAATCGCCTACAGCCACCTCGGATCTCACCGACTTGTTTGTCCTCAGGTCAAACCCTATCGTTGAACGCTTGCCGCAACCCAAGCAACTCGCTTTAACCCCATCAAGAACGGATTCATATGAACTGGGTCAGCCATTACCTGAAAAGCTTCAAAATAATCTCGAACAACTATCGATGGTTTACCGCCAGCTTCATCGCAGTATCCGCACTGTTCATACTCTGCAGCGCCCTTAATTCCTTGCTTCCAGTACTACTGAGAAATGCCGCAAACACCTTTGACGGCGCTCCGAACGCAAGCACTCAATTCCTCTTATTCGCAGGTTGCTACGCCTTACTCTGGACAGTCTCACAAGTGCTTTCCAGCGTTCGCGGAGTCTTTTCAGCTTGGATACTCGCCAAGTGCGACGCGACCCTTTACGAAACCATCCTCACCCGAATTTTTCAGTACGCTCACAGCAAACAGCGAACGCTCGACCCTGGCTATGTAGCGGCTGACATCAATCGATCGGCCAGCAGTTTCAGCCTGGTCACCGTGGGCGTTTTCTGGACAATCGTTCCTATCGCGGTTGAAATCATCGTCGCCATCAGCGTGCTTTACACCATTATGGGTGCGGCTTACGCGATGCTGTTTCTCGTCGCCTGCGTCGCACTGACATCCCTGGCCATCTACGTTGCCAAGTCCAGTTCAAGCATTCATCGCGCCTTGTTTGAAGCCGACAACAACCTTTCAAGCTATACCGTCGAAAGGCTTGGCAGGGTTTACGACATCAAGATCAACAACAGCCTGCCCAAGGAACTCGCTCTTGGCCGAACCTTCTTCGACAACTACGTCAAAACCATCAGAGACGCCAACCTTCGCATGGGCATTCGGATTGCCTGCCAAGGCTTGGCCATTGGCGCCGTACTGACATTTTTCATACTGTTATCCGGCCTGTACTACCGCACGAATTTTACGGCTGGCGATTTCATCATGATCGTTGGATACATCACCCTGTTCACCCTGCAACTCCATCTATTGGCGGGCACTCTGTTCAACCTTCAAGCCCACCTCATTTCTTTGAACGACGGCATCAAATACATCGAGGAAGACATTAAAGAGCAGTACCACCCGAAGCATCACGCAGACGTCGAAGGCTTTACGCTCACAGGCGTAACACTGGCAAAGGACAACAGAACCATCCTGAACAACATCAACGGTCAGTTGATGTCTGGCGTAAATATCATTTCAGGAAAATCCGGCGCGGGAAAAACAACGCTGATAAACATTCTTTTGGGTCTCGAAGAATCCCATACAGGAACGGCCCTCTACAGAGGACACCGGATCAGTGAGGCACTCACCGAACACATACTGTCAGAGGTTTCCGTCGCGCCGCAAAAACCGGTTCTGGTGTCCGGTACGCTCGAAGATAACCTGCTGTATGGCGCTGATGACGTATGCCAAAACAGACTGAAGGAAATTGTCGAACTGCTCGGATTTACACGGCAAGGCACTGACGCTGACGCTTTGCTGGCAACAGTAATAGACGTCGCCGGCAGCGGATTGAGTGGTGGTGAGAGACAGCGAATCGCCATCGGCCGGGCGATATTAAGAGACAAGCCCACGCTAATACTGGATGAACCTACTGCCGCGCTTGATGAACGAACCGCGCACAAAATCGTTGAATGGCTCGCCCTGCATACACGCAACTTGATCATCGTCACCCATGACGAAAAGCTGAAAAAGAAGTACGGCATAAAAATAGAATTGAATGAGACCACCGCTGACTCTGTTCAGGTGTGACCCGGCGGAGTTCAAAAATCATGATCGCCGGGTGCAAAGGCAACTTGCCCAAACGCTGTTCCACGCTAAGTTTAAGGTCAGTGACAACAACGACCCCGCCCTCGCCCAGTACGAATCCACGGGAGGCTTGATGAACAACTTCCCGATCGTCGCCACCGTGCTCTCGATGATCCTCGGCCTCTCCGTCACTCGCCTGCTGCTCGGCGCTCTCACGGTATTCCGCATCCGCCGCGTGGCCGCGCCAGACTGGGTGCCGCTGGTCTGGGCGGTGATGCTCTTCACCACACAGCTGGAATTCTGGTGGGCCGTCAACGCACTGTCGACGGTCAAACAGACCTTCTCGTTTCTCGAATTTCTATTGCTGGTGATGCTGACACTGTCGCTGTTTGTCACGGCGGCGTTGTTGCTGCCGAGCCGTAGCGAAGATGAGCAGAACGGCCTGCGCGTCTACTTCGAACAGGATGGGCGATACGCATTGCTGTCGCTGTCCACGTACCTGTGCCTGGGAATGGTCGTTAACGTCATGTTGTTCGACGCCTCGCCTTTAGCACTGTGGGGCCTGCTGGACGTGATCATGATTGTGCTGCCAATCTGCGCGTTCTTCGCGCGATCGCGTAAAGGCTATACGACCATCACCCTGATCTACGTGCCTCTGAGCGTGATCGACTTCATCATTTCGCTGGCGACCTGAAGCCGCAGAATGCATCTAAAACCCACTAACCTCCGGCGGATGAAGCCATAGGTGGCGAGGGAGCTTGCTCCCGCTGGACTGCGCAGCAGGCCCCGCTTTGAAAAGCAAAACCCACCCCACGCCCCGCCGAAAGCAAGCCCCTCACCACAAATGACTGCCCTAAGCCGAAGCCTTCAGCTCAACATTATCCAGCGCCTTATTCACCGCCAACTCCCCCAACATCACAACCTGCGCAATCCCCAACAACGTATTGCGATTCGGCCCCTCCAGCATCCCGGCAAAATCCCCCAGCATCACCGTCGCCGAGGCCAACGACTCGCACGCATTGACCAGCAACGTCTCAGTATCAGATTGCGGATTAACCATAAACAAAGTGCTGGGGCTATACGGCGTGGCCATGATCTTCTCAGGCGCCAGATAATGATCAAGCGCCCGCTCTGCCGCATCATGAAGCTTCCTCGAATCAAACGATTCATAAGGCGACGCCGGATCCGTCACCGGCGCCTTCGGTGGTGTAGTGCTCATCAACTAAAACTCCAATCAGCAAACATCAAATAAACCCCTGTAGGAGCTGCCGCAGGCTGCGATCTCTTGATCTTCTTCTTACAACCAAACGCAAAATCAAAAGATCGCAGCCTGCGGCAGCTCCTACAGGGCGATCGCGGCGGAATCGCTAGTGCGGCAAGCGACGGCCATCCAGGACTCGATTGACCATGAGTTCACTCAGCATGATCACCTGATGCAGCATCAACAGCGCCCGGCGCTGCGAGTTGTCGACGCCATTGCCGATATCACGCGCCATGTCACTCGCGGCGGCTAACGATTCGCACGCTTCGACGAGCAGGGTTTCTTCGTCCACGGCGGGATCGACCAGAAAGATCTGGCTGGTTTTGCGGGAAGGGATTGAGAGTTTCAGTGCGTCGGGGTTGAGGTAGAAATTGATGGCGCGTTCGGTCGCCTCTTTTATCTTTTGAGGTTCGAGCGTTGGGTCGTACGGGATCGGATCGGCGTCCGGTGGGTTTGGGGTAACTTTGAACATAACAGCACCTCTTTCTTGAAAGAATGAAGAGCCGTCACTTTCGCTACCAAACGAAGGGTGGCGGCCATACGTGGGTTGGTAGACCGGTCAAGACAGAGAAAACCCGGCGCTCCCGGAGGAGCCCCACGCATGGCCACCATAAAGGCAGAGCCTCAAAAAAGAGACTGCCTAAGGTGAAGCCGAACGTTCGTCAAGATACGGGCTACCAAACCCGATCACTGTTTTTTGCAGTGACAGGTAAACGATATAGCCCGCTCCTTAGTCGCGTATGCCAGCAGATTCTGAGGTGCGCGTAGGCAACGGCGCAAGGCGATGTAGCCTTTATGGCGTAACGGTTTGTGTAATTTAAACGCGCCTGCGGCGTTACGTTTAATCAGAGCGAAACACTCATCTCCCATGGTGCGTCGAACATATTAAGGCTGTAATTGCTACACGGTTCAGTTCACGTTTAACCGGATGTGCCTCCTACCCATACATCGAACGACTGCATTCGGCCAGAAGCAGCCATTCCAGAACGGCATACGCAGCAAACAACCACCACTATGAACGCTCACACTTGCAAAAAATGTGAGACGTGGAAAACCTATGGCGAAACTCCCGCCCCCCCTCCACGTCAATATGCCGCTAACATGGCCGCGCTGAATCAGGCAGGGTCACTCGCCTCAGGTAGGATCGTTGTTGTATTCGTACGGTTACTGACATAATGCCGTGCACGATTTGAATTCGTCATGTTCTTATTTTGCAACTTGATTCTAATGTCGTCCCACTCGAAAAAAATCAGCACGACCTCTTCCGGGCTGTCTTGAGCAGATGAATAACGATTAGCGTGCACCATCTTTGTGGGCGATGCGCACAGGTCGCTATATTTTTTGAGTATTTCCTCAAGCGAGGCGCGAGCAGCATCAACTGATATTTGAATTTTATCGCGAACTTTATCGTGTATTCGAGAAATACAGCCGATGTAAACCCGTATTGCGGTTGTCAGTTCAATCTTATCAGGCATTCTATTAATTACAGATTTTTTAAAATCTGGATTTCCATCAAGAAGTTTCTTTTCGGTGAAGACTAGAGTGCGATTTTCCCATAGACGCCCCCCATCGCTTACCGGATAATTCCTATTATCTAAAGTTACCTGACTAACGCATAGACCGGCGTGCTGAAGATGATTTCTCAAGGCTTCGAGAAAAGCATATTCAAAGTATGCGTCGTATTCGCCATGTGTGAGCATCTCAAAAAAAGACTCAACTTCAGTTTTATCTTCGGCTGGCAGGCATCTTTTTAAATGTCTCGGCATATGATCCATGTACATACGAGTCGACGTTAAAATATTTGTGATCCGCCTATTAAATTTTGTGATCTCATCAAACATGTCAGTATAGTCAGCTGAGAACCGCAGCTGATGAGCTAGAGCGCAGTTCAAAAGGTCTTGCTCATATTCTAAATAATTGCAAGTGATTAGCTCGTATTTTTCTTCGACAGCTAAAGCGGCATTCAACGCTGCATTGCATTGCTTAATGTTCTCAAACTCCTCCTTCGATATATCGACTTCAGGATTTCGACCAAGAACATTAATCGTTAAGCAATATCTATCTTGGCTAAGTATCATACACCCTCTTGCAATCGAAAAAATTAATGCTGTAGGTCATTCCCGTGCTTGCAAATTTGAACGCCTAAATATGGCCAGTGCCTGCCGCTCTCGACAGCGGACGGTTGGCTCTTCAGCATTATCTGCAGATAGTAATATTTAACTATTCATTTTATCCGATAGTATTTTTTACGTTTCCAGCACGAACAGCCAATCAGCGTTCGACAAATGACACTATTGTATACTGCGTATGTAATCCCTTGACTTACTTCTGAGGCTGATCTCAATATCTGTAAACTGTTGATTTATACTGTCTATAAAAGAAAATATTTTGGGCTCAAGCATCATCAACATTTCCTCTGTTGGCTCTTCTACAGCTATCCCCAAAGAATGGAAATACGCCAACATATTCCTGCAATGTTGTTCAATTGATCGTATATCACCGGGGATAAAGTTTGCTTGAGTCTCTGCGACCTGCCGTTCAATACTGTTGATAATAATATTGTACGGCTCGGAGGGGATGAAATATGCCTCAGCCGATAGGGGAAATAAAAAACCATAGTATTTGTTAGCATTGAAATTTTCTTGCCTTATACCAGAGTTTGGTCGCGCTACCAGCCCCGAAGTAAAAGTTTTGAATTCAGAGTGCTTTTGAAAATGTCGGTTGTTTTTTTCTGCCTTTACTGAATTTACATAAGTCAGTATGGCGGTTGCCGCTCCGATTGCAGTGAATGCGTAAGCTCCAAACTCAACGCCGATTTTGAAGATTTTTATAGGTTCTTGAAAAGCCTTTGCAGCGAAATCAAAACATCCAGGTGAGAAACAGAATTCTAAAGAATTATTATGAGCTATTAATAGAGTCAGAAATATAGATGTGAGTGTGATTGCGCACAAAACCGCTGCAGAAAAAACGGCTATTGAAAAAATGTACTTTTTATAATTCATGTTCAGCTTTGCTTTTTGTCGGAGTTAGCACTTTCAACTCCGTCCATATTTTTTTTGCTTCATGCTTATAAACTCTCTGCAACAGTATCAACCTGTGCCGAAGGCGATGATATCGTTTCATGTAAAGTGGGGTACTGCAAAAAACGTCGTAGTCCCTCATCAAAGTAGAAAGCATAGTGAGACAGCGCCGAATATCTTTTTGGGACGGAAGGGGTAATATGGATTTTAGTTCTAGTCGATGTTTTTTATATCTTGGATGTCCTGTGCGCGCCAGTTTATTAACTCGACCAGATATGCTTTCATAACGTTTTCTATAGTCAAAGCTTGTCCTCGCATTGGGTTCTCGCGAAAGAATTTTGAGGTTGTTCACCGCAGCCCGGATCGCCCTGATCTCATCTCGCGGAAGCTGGGGGGTTTCCTTGTTAACTCTCAGCCCATGAATTTTGAAAGCGGTTGTTGAAATTGACTCTATACTTGTTTTCGCTTCGTTTACTTTGAACCCTGCATGCTCGATCATTGATACGATAGTGGATTTTGCTTTATTTAGATCTTTATCCTGTATCTCTGATGAGACAGTGATGTCATCAGTTAATCGAGTGTAAGTTAGTTTTTGCCGCTCTAGCCCTTTAACGATCTGTCCCTCAACGTCAAAAAAACACAAGTTTGCTATAAAGCTAGATGTCGGTGCTCCTTGTGGTACAACTCCTTCTCTAGTGCAAATATCTGCTAATGCTTCAGATACTTCGTCGGAATAAAAAAACAACTCATTGAAGATTTTGTACACTAAATCATAATCTATAAAGTCAAAAAATGAAGTTATATCAATTTTTAATATCGTCTTGGCTTTGCAATGTCGTTGTGCGCAGGATATATAGTCCCGAGGGTGTTCTAGATCAGAAATTGAACCGTAAAGGTACGTAGGATATCTGATTTGATTGAACAGCCTATTTTTTATTCTGCGCTGGAATTTTCTTACGAGTGGATGAGGGTCGAAAACGATCCTATCATCTCCATTCTTTTTTTTGAGATGTATTGGCGTGTATCGATTTTTTTCTTCTAAATCTTGAAAACTCTCATACTCGGCCTCACTAAGACCTAGTGCCGCAAGCAAATTATCTATTGAAAAAATTGATTCATTAGTGGTTTTCCTGGGGGCGTATTCATCCATGCTGCTTGATGATCCTTTGATGTATTAGTCCGCTGCCTTCTCGCGAAGGAAAAGAGCAGAGATGCGTACGTTTGAGCAACCCGAAACTGGCTTGCCTCTACCCTACGAGCGGAGCTAATCATTGAGATGGTATCGTCGGTGCGGATTGGTTCCTTGCCGCCGCCAGCCCACTTGGTAATACCTAAAATCAGGCACCACCGCCGTTTCCATATAAGGACACAGCAAGGTATCTCGGGATTTTCTGCTCAAGTGCAACATATGAGCGAAACGCTCATGCCAAATTGACATTACCGCATTCATATTTTTTGTTCAATTAGCTCTTTATACCTTAAGTGAATAACAGGGCGGTTATTCCAATCTTATTAGGTTTTCGAATATTTAAGAGAGCCGCCCACCGATTCAAGCCTGTCATCGGTCATCCGCTTTTGGCCGATAGCGGTGTGCGCCGAATATTAAGCAGGCATTGTAGGAGCGAGCGCAGACCGAAAACGGCGCGGTCATCGGCGGTCGTGGGCTTCGCACGCTCCTACGATCGAAGGAGTCAGGGCTCGGCAGGCCGCTTCAAGTCGGATGCAGTCCCCCACGACAATTATTTATCGATCACTATATCTACATGCGTGCGGTCTGCGGGTAGATTCTTGTGTCGATGGTGTTGCCTAGCCAACATAACGTGCGCTTACAGAGCGCTTGGCATCGCAGTGCACACATTATCGCTGGCTGCTCCTTCTCCTCCTTTGCCGAGACGCTCGAGCCGGTGGTCCAGGAAGCACTGTCCGGACCAAGGCCATGAAAGAAGTTAGCGTTTTTCGGAGGCGGCCAATCGCGCGAGAGGGATGCATCCTTCGCTCGTTACAAACCCTGTCGCCTCCGCCTCCGCCGGCAGCATATATAGAACGTCGAGCGGTAACTCCTTTCCTGCAACACTCAATTCCGCCTTCAGCCGGGACAGAGGCTGGCCAGATGGGCCGACGATCAGAATGTCATAATCGCTGCCCACACCGGACAGCGAAGAGCCAAACATGAAGGACTCGAACTCCTGCATAGACTTGCAGGATTTAAGTAGGTATTTCGCGACTTCACACGCCGTCATTAGCGGTTCCGCAACAGTTCTTTTAACTCGTCCCATTCCATTACCTGGCATCCGAGACTTCGCGCTGCTTCGATGGCATTGTTAGTGGGATGCCCGTTGGGATTGATGTTCCAGGCAATATCGATGGGGCCAAACCTATCCCAGAAGGTGCGAATGGCATCGGCTGTCGGCTCGTACTCCATGATCATGCCTACCCGGAAGGTGCGCCCACTGGCGAGCGTCATCGTGAAGACACGATCAAACTCCCTATCGAGGTTCGTAACGGATCTCATTTGCCGTATAAGCCGATACGCGAAGAAGTAGTCCTTCTGGGCCGCAGTCTTTACGTCGCCTGTGCGAATGGCGGAGCCAAGTGTGCCGGAATTTCCCCAGCCTACTGTGTTGCTTTCTAAATATCTAATCGCCTCGCCTTCCCAGATACACTCCTTTCGATATCCGCATAGGAAATCCATGTCGGGGTAATCTGCATGGTATCTCATTGCTAATTCGGCGTTGATCGCGTAGTCGGCCGAGATAACCGCAACTACGTCGGGCCGGTCAGGGATCGTGATCCTGATAGCGTCATCGCGGATATGCTGCGCTGATGCTGCACCGTGATTAGCCCAAATAAACTTAAGTGCGTAATTCACCTGCCAGCTCATTCGAAGATTCCATCCATTTCTGTGGGATAGCGGATAGCTCCGCCGGCGACACCACAAACGTGACGTTCTGAGAGACCTCGAACATGTTCTTGATATCGAGCGAATGTCTGCCGCTCAGTTTCCGTCATGTGATGCAGGTTCGCCTTGATAATGGCTTGGATGCGGAAATGATTAGGCAGTATGACACCTCGCATCCTCTGCACCCACGTCTTAGACGCTTCAGATTCCGGATCATATTCGAAGCTCGATCCATCAGAGGGCGCGAATTCCTTCCATACGGCCTTGTTTTCGGCCATAGCGGCGACCACAGCGTCTCTAACTTGGCCGCGCTCATCGTATGCACGAATTCCTTGCTTGTTTGCCAAGGCGGCTAGGTGGTTACTTTTCCAACCTAACAATGTACCCCGGCTATATCCGTCGGGATCCTTGTCGATGATCGTATGGCATGTCGGGCACAACAGGATAAGGTTTTCAAAGGAGTCAGCTTCGAACTCTCCCGAGGGCCTTTCTTCATAACGCGGTCCCGATTCTCCGTGCGGAATAACATGAGCCATCTCGGCTATATGCTTATCTCCGCCTATTTCTGCAGGGAATAGAGGCTGGAGGCACTCGGAGCGCTGACAGTGACCGGCAGCCGCCGAAAACAGCCGCAGTTTCGTTTCTGTAGGTATATGTTTGCGAACTGCCATGGTTAGGAGCCTAAAATCTGACGAGACTGGAAGTGGTATAGCAGGTAAAGCTCAAATAGATCATAACGACACATATTGACGCTGAGAGCTGACGAGGAAAACATGCATCACCATCTTAAAGGAGATGACCATGGATCGAGGACCGCTTCTGGCCGATTTCTGCCTGTCGCCACCGCCGGCTATGGATCGAAAACGGCCGCTCACGAATGACTGCTATTGGCCGAAACGAGACCTAGCGGGGGCTACTCCCCCGCATAAATAAATATGGCCGCGTCCTTGAACTAGCGGCCTCTCACCCCTTCTTCCTAAACAGTTTTTCCACGTAGTACGTCACGCTCCACCGATCCTTCGGCCGCGGCTTATAGTGAGTTTTATTCCTCTGCCCCGGCTCCCCACCCACCCCACTCGCCGTGTAGTAATACAGCGCAATCGACCGCCGAGTGATGTGCTCCGGCGTAGTCAACGGCTCCGGATGCCCGTGGTTACTATCCTTATCCGTATTAAAAATCACACACCGGTTATAAACCGGCAGCACCTTCTTCAGGCATTTCTTCATCCCCACATCCCAAAGCTCCAGGTTGCCGCCGTACGCTTCCTGCCAGTCCTCGGTCAGGTAAATAATCACGTTCAACCGTCGCTCTACGTTGAGCTTTTTGTTCAGCCGAAAATCCGAGTGCACGCCCAGGAAGCCGCCGGTTTTGGTTTCGTGTAAACCGCCGCCGGCGAAATAAGGATCTGGAATTAGTCCTTGTATGCCGGTGAGCTTTTCGAGGAATTCCAGCATCGGTGCGGAGTTGAAGGTGTTGAACACGTTCTTCAGGTACGGGCTGCAGGCGTTGGGGCTGATCTGGCGTTTGAGTTGGCCTTTGTAGCCGCGCTCGTAGATTTGTTCGTTGTTGGTCGGTTCGACCGGGAAGTGTTCGCGGATGCTGGCGATGACGTCGGCTTGCAGGAAGTTGTCGATGACGATGTGCGGGAATGGCGTGGCTTGGGTGTATTCGCTGGTCAGCGATTCGCCGAAAGCGCTGGCGGCGTTTTGGTCGAAGTCGAGTTCCGGGGTCTGGGTGATGGGGAGTGTTTGCGTGTTGGCTTGCATTGCCGCTCCAATATTCTTCAAGTCTTTCAGGTCACGTCAAACAGGGCCGGGCGCTCGGCGCGGTGCCGCTGTTTGTGCGCTAAGTTCAGTGGCGAGCAGGTTGCCATGTCGGCAATGGCCTGCCGAGTGTACTTTTCCGAAACGTGCTGTGGCGCTGTAACGACATGTTTCCGGCTGTCACAAACTGGTCATATTTCCTCTGCTAATCTCCTCGGCGCCCTACCCCTACACCCCTGTCCTAGAGCCCCCACACGAAGGTGCCGCCACGGTGTTTCCGACTCCCGTCCGCCAGCAAATTATCCTGCGCTCCGACAACCTCCGTTCGGACGATTTCGGTGCACTTTTTTCGAAGTTGTTTGGTAATCGCTATGCCGATAATCCGCCGCTACCGTCGAACATCATTATTGGTGGGGTTTACGGGCGGCACGATGGTGTGAGTTTTCGGCGGATGCATTATCACGGCGATTTCACGGTGTCTTTTCCGGATCAGCAGGATGAGATTACGTTTGTCATTCCTACGGCAGGCAAGATTGTTTTTAATCATGCGACGGAGTCTGTGGGCGTCACGCAGGTTGGGCTGGCGATTGATAAGGCTGAGATTCGCTCAATGCGGTTTTTTGATGATCATGCGCATCATGGGATTTCGGTGAATCGGCATCAGTTGACGGAGCGTTTGTCGGCGCTGTTGGGTAAACCGATTCTGGGGAGGATTGTGTTTGAGCCGAGTGTGAATCTGGATTCGGCGGCGTTTCAGGGGATCAAGGCGTTGATTGATCTGGCGACGGGCGCAGAGTTTGATGCGTTGATCAACAGCGGGACGTTGATGCCGTCGCGGTTGCGCGAGATGTTGATTGATGCGGTGCTGGAGGCGTGGCCGCACAACTTCACCGAGGCGCTGCGGCGGCCGGCGCCGATGCTCGCGCCACGGCATGTGAAGTTGGCGGTGGAGTTTATTCAGGCGCATCCGGAGCAGTTGGTGAGTGGTGTGGATCTGGCGCGGTTGAGTAATGTGAGTCAGCGGGCGTTGCAGGAAGGGTTTCGGCGGTTTGTCGGGACGTCGATTGTGGCGTATCAGCGGCAGGTGCGGCTGGAGCGGGCTTATGAGGTGCTGGCGCGGCGGGAGTCGGGGTCGGTGACGGAGGTGGCGTTGAGGTTTGGGTTTAGTAATGTGGGGCGGTTTTGTCAGTATTTTCAGGGGGCTTATGGGGTGAGTCCGGCGGAGTTCAGGCATGGTTTTCGCTCCCCGTACTGAAGAGTTCGCGATGCTCTCGCTGAGCCTTTCCATCTTTTTGAAGGCGCAGCGCGCCCAAGCCGCTTTCTTCACGATCTAGCCGCGCGTTGCTGTACATCGACTTACCCAAACGCCGAAATGCTCAAGGAAACCATTAGCCCCTACTGCAATGATGGCGAATTGACTACACTGCAGCGGCACTCATCGAGACGTCTCTACCGGGATTCTCGCGGCATACAAGGAGATATTATGCAACGGACTTATCTATCAGACACTAACGCTGACTATAAATGCCTTGAAGATTACCTATCTAATGGCGAATTCGGCGAGTTGCCGGATAAAGATTCCCACACTTTGCAGCATGATAGTTTAAACAATGCGACGATTTTAGAATTTGTCAGACAAATGAATCCCAAGTTCGTATCTTTAGACTCCAACAACGAGGTACTGAACGGCATTGACGACCTTCTGGATGCTCACATACTGCCAACTCGTTACGACGCACCGACCAGCTTTCACTTACTCGACTCTTTAGTTACAACCCTAAGAACTACCCTGGAACGATTGGATATCGAAACAGAAAACTTTCCGCTTCATGCGACTGTACCAACGGGCATGATTAACGCCATGGTCGTTGATCTACCCTGCTCATCGAAATCTTTTCTGCTTTTTGACTCACAACTATTCACTTTTTGCAATTTAATCGCAAAAATATATGCACAATGCCTCTTCCCCGTTGCGGGTACATACGTCGTTAGCACAGACACTATAAAACAAACGATCGCTAACGATCCGGCCATCGTTATACGGTTGACCGGTTTGCTGGACGCCCTTGTAAGAAATGGAAAACCCGGTACATCAAAACCTTTCCCTGTCGATCCTAGAAGTGTAAGGCTGGCACATGATCTCTGCAGAGGTATGGAACTTTTTATAGTCGCCCATGAGTTCGGCCATGTGTATGCCGGCCATCTCGATACCGCGAATTCGAAACTGCACATGTCTGAGGTTCTTACCGAGATCTCAAGCTCACATAGAAAAGAATATGAAGCCGATTACGCAGCCTTGATTTTCACTACCCATTCCTTAGAACACGAACAGTGGGATTTTTGGCAGATCAATTCTTCTATTAAGCTATTCTTCTCGTCTCTCGACCTGATCAACCGCTATGCCGACTATATTACCAATGGGCCAAACAGAAAATTTACTAGCAAAGAGAGCGAAACCCACCCATCTAATGAAAACAGAAAAAAATCTATCGACTTCGCAATAGGCGAACTAGAAATACCAACTGTGCAACGAGACCTAGCCAGCCACCACGGGATTTTGATTGATGAGGCTACGCATTTGCTTTGGGCCTCTATTACAAAAGACAAAAGCGCACCCGGCAGGAATGATCCCTGCTATTGTGGATCGGGGTTGAAATATAAAAAGTGCTGCTCAGTGTAAACAGCTACTTAAAATAGACCTTCGCGAAGGTCTATTTTAATGTAAGCGATAAGCTAAATAGTGGTTCAACACTGCTAAAACCACAGAAAATTATGGTTTTAAATCCTTGAGGAATTTATACAGCCCAACACCCTGCCTGAAAAATTTCCACTTCAATCGATCATCCTGACGCAAAGATAAAGCAGCGTACAACCCTTCCGGACTATTCAGATTCTCCCGCTTGACCCCTGATATAGCACCAACGGAGAATTCAAGCTGTTCCCGAACGCTATTGTAAGCGATATCGAAAGTTGAATCTTTGATGGGTAATTGAATGGAAAGATATGCACCGTTGACCTCGGTAAAAAGCAGCACCATAGGTAGATTCTGAGTACTTTCCAACTCAAAGAGCTCGATAATTTCGCGATTTTCCTCTGGCTCAACCCAAATGGGCACCATCATGCTCATAGATCCCCCAGGAAATTTAGGGGAACTATGCTCACCCTGCGCCGGGCGGATTGAAAAAACAGCAAAATCTTTCCCGGTGATTTTATTGAATGCCCTCCAACAATCGGCATCACGCAAGACTTTTATGATATTTGGATGCTCATCCATGTATAAAAAAACGCCAAACATTTCAGCGACATCGTGGCTTGATTTGTATTCGTGTACGAGCGTTTTAAATCTACTCATATCGTGTCCATTAACATTGACATATCTTCCGTATCGACGCCTTTGAGTATCGCGCAACTCAAGGGTCACGACTGTTCAATTACCTCTTTTTCGGTTTTGAACGGCGCTATGGTAGTCGTATCTGATTGCTACTCGCCACCGCTGATGTATGGTTCCGGACTCAATAAAACGATGCAAAGCACCAGCGCACCAAATTACTTCAATGCTTAGGGAATAATTCTCTCAATCTCGTGGGCCCGGCCCGACCGCTAGCAGCGCAGCCGAAACCGGACTCCATTAGAAGGCGTAGCTGGCTTTTAAGCCGCCGTTGAAGCCGTGGCTGTCGCCGCCGCCGTTGGCGCCGATTTCTGCGCCCAGGCTCAGGGCGCCGAGGCTGGCCATGACGTTTACCCCGCCGCTGAACTGGTCGCGGTTGTCGAAGGCGGCGCGTTGTTCGATATCCAGCCCCAGCAAGTGGCTTTGGCTGTCGACTTCGTTATCCCCCAGTGTGCGTTCGTAGCCCACTTGTACGCCCGGCACCAGTTGCCATGCGCCCATCGCCACCGGGGCGAAACCGACGTTGAGGTTGGCGACGGCGCTGCGGCGGGTGGCGGTGTTGTCGTCGACGTCGAGGGCCAGTTCGCTGCCCTTCTCTGTGAAGCCGTTGAGGTCGAGGTGGCTGACGCGGAAGCCCAGGCTTGGCTCGAAAACCATGCCGTTGACCGGGGCGCGGTAGCCGAGGGCCAGGGTTGCGCCGGTGAGGTTGCCGTGGGTGTCGCCATTCGCTGAGCCGAGGCCGCCGCCGAGGTCGCGTTTGCTGTCGTAGTCGATGTAGCCGGCGCTGGCGTTGGCGTCGAGGAACAGGCCTTGTTCCAGGCTGGTGAAGCCGTAGCGGGCGCCGACGTTGAGGAAAGTGAAGTCGGTGTCGGCTTCGCCACCCGCACCGCCGACGGTGCCTTTGCTGTAGCCGAAACCGCCGCGTGCGCTGAGTTGTTCGCTGAAGCGTTGGGTGACCCCGACCATCAGGCCTTGGCTGTGTTCGTTGCTGCTTTCGGCGTGGGACGAGCCGTCGGTGCCGAGGTAGCCGGCGAGCGCGGTCGTCCACAAGCGGTATTGGCCGACTTTGAGGTCGGTGCCGCTGGCGAACGGTGCGGCGGCTTGTTCGATCATCGCGTTTTGGCGCAGCAAGTAGCTGGCGGCGTCGGCGTGCACCTGGCCGCCGACCTGGGATTCGACACCGCCGAGGGTGCCGGCGTCGATGGCCGATTGCAGGTAATAGTTGTAGGCGCTGTAGGTGCCGGACAGATTGGTGTTCTGCAATTCGCGGAGCAGTTCGGCGCCGGCAGCGGCGTTGCCGATCAGTCCGGCCTGACCCGGCAGGCTGTTGTATTCGACGAGTTTGCCGCGCAGGACGTAGATGGTTTCCTGCGACAGGCCGAGGCCTTGTTTGAGGTAGTTGTCCATCGTGCCGTATTGCGCGGTGACTTCATCGAGACCGGCCTGCAAGTAGCTGGCTTGCACGCCGAGCAGCGGCCCGTAGACGGCGGCCATGCTTGGCGGCATCGCTTTCAGCGTGGCGGCGACGCGGGCGGCGGTGTAGTCGTTGGTCGCGAGGTAGTTGGCCATGATTGTTGCGTTGTCGACACCGGCGATGCTTTGCAACACGGCGGCGGTCCAGCCGGTGCGGTCTTTACCGGCAGTGCAGTGGAACAGTTGCGCGGCGTCGACGCTGGCCAGCGCGTTGAACAGCGTGCCGAACTGGCTGCGCATGCCGGCGTCGTTGACGAAGGCGCGGTTGGTCTGTTCCATCATGGCCACGGCGTCGGCGGCGCTGTTGAAACTGATGTTGGTGATGTTCGAGCCGGAGGTGGTGGCGCCGATGATGTCGATGTTTTGGTAAGTGGCGCCGTTGAGCATGGTGTCAGGCGTGCCGGCGATTTCGCTCGGGGTGCGCAGGTCGTAGACGGCTTTGATGCCGAGGCTGTTGAGCGTCGCCAAGTCTGCCGCCGACGGCGTGATCGCGTTGGAGCGATAGAACACGCCCGCGCGCATGGTGCCGTCGTGGGCGGTGGAATAGGCAGTGGTGATGCCGGCGACATCGCGGAAGTTGTCGATGCTTTTCAAGCGCGGCGTGTCGAGGGGCACGGACTCGGCAGCGTGAGCAGCGGTGATGGACAGGCTCAGTACGGACAGCGAACACACAAGACGTTGAAACACGGTGCAGCCTCATTGTTTAAGCGTTGGGCTGCTGACTATGCGGAGCGAAGTGATACTGAATATGACAGTTTCGGTTTGTCGCGAAATGGCTGCGCGATTGGGCCGTCTGGTGCGTGATTGGGCTGTGGGGGATTGAATTTTGGGGTGTCAGTTGGGTTGGTTGTTGGCTGGGATACCGCTTTCGCGAGCAAGCCCGCTCCCACAATTGAACTGCGTTCCCCCAGAGGTTATGTGGTTTGCAGGTGGTTTGTGTAGGAGTGAGCCTGCTCGCGATCGCGGTGGTTCAGATATTCAAGGGGCGACTGATCGAGTGCGATCGCGAGCAGGCTCACTCCTACATGGACAGTATGTGTCTGCCGGTTTATGAACACCGCTGAAACCTGTGGGAGCGGGCTTGCTCGCGAAGGCGGTGGGTCAGTGACGGTGATGCTGGCTGTCACGCCGCTTTCGCGAGCAGGCTCGACTCCTACAAAGTCCGCGGTGGTTTGGGGTTATTGGGTGAACCGCACGCCCGGTTTGGCGCGTTCGTCAACGCTGAGTTCGAAGATGTCCGGGCGGGCGTAGTGGCCGACGACGTCGTAGTCGTAACGCGCGCGGATCAAATCATCCGTGTCGATTTCTGCGCTGATCAGGCCGGCTTCATTGCGCAGCGGCCCGGCCAGAACGTCGCCCATCGGCCCGATGATCACGCTGCCGCCGGCGATCAATGGGCGCTCGGCGGGCCAGTTGGCAACGTCCACACCCAACTCGCGCGGCGACGCCTGCACCTGGCACGCACTGACCACAAAACAGCGCCCTTCATGAGCAATGTGGCGCATGCTGACCTGCCACATTTCACGCTCATCCACCGTCGGCGCGCACCACACTTCTACGCCCTTGGCGTACATCGCGGTGCGCAGCAGCGGCATCATGTTTTCCCAGCAGACCACCGCGCCGAGCTTGCCCACCTGCGTGTCGAGCACCGGCAGCGTCGAGCCATCACCCTTGCCCCAGATCAGCCGTTCAGTACCGGTCGGCATCAGTTTGCGGTGCTTGGCGACCAAACCCTCCTGCGGATCGACATACAGCACCGTGCAATAAAGCGTGCTGCCCGCGCGCTCAATCACGCCGATCACCAGATTGGCGCCAGTGCGCGCCGACAAACCGGCCAGCGCCTCAGTCTCGACACCCGGCACATCAATGGCATTGGCGAAATACCGCGCGTACGCCTCGCGCCCTTCCGGCAAGCGATAACCCAATTGCGTACCAAAACCCTCGCCTTTCGGATATCCACCGAGCAGCGCTTCCGGCATCACCACCAACGCAGCGCCGGATTCAACGATGGCCGCTTCATAACTAATAATCTGTTCGAGGGTTTCGCCTTTACCACCCGGCAAGGAGCCGATTTGCAGCGCAGCAACAATTGATTTGGCCATCTCGGTTCACTCCATAAGATCAGGTGTTGCTGATTCTCCGGCCGCACGGGATCATGAATAAAGCCCGATTCACTGCTGAATGATATGAGCCCTATGAATATCGCCACCGTCGACCTCAATCTGCTGAAAGTCTTCGAAGCCCTGCATGAAGAGTCCAGCGCCAGCCGCGCGGCACTGCGTCTGGGCGTGACGCAATCGGCTGTCAGTGCAGCGTTACGGCGTTTGCGCGATGTGTATGGCGATCAATTATTCGTGCGTACCGGGCGCGGTCTGGCGCCAACACTAAAAGCCAATCAGTTGAAACCGGTGGTCAGCGAGGCGCTGAACAAGTGTCGGCAGAGTCTGGCGATGGTCGACCCGACCACGCAGCAGTACGAGGGGCGCTCGGTGACGGTGGGGCTGTCGGATGATTTCGAGATCGCTTACGGCCGGCGCCTGATCGAGGAAATTGCCCGCAGCGCGCCGAAGTTGCGCCTGATCTTCCGCCAGACCCACAGCCAGATCGTCGCCCGCGATCTGATGGAGCGCAGCATCGATCTGGCAATCACCGCCGGCGGTTTTGCCGAGCGCCTGCTCAGTCGTCAGGTGTTAGGCGAAGGCGGTTATGCGTGCTTGGTCGATCCCGCGAGCCTGGCGCCCGGTCAGCAGCAGATCGATCTGCAGGAATTCGTCGCCCGCGAGCACTTGCTGGTGTCGTCCGGGGGATTTATCGGGATTACCGATGAGGGGTTGGCGGCGCTGGGTTTGAGTCGTCGGGTCTGCGCCTCGACCACGCATTTTGCCGCGCTGCCTTATCTGCTCAAGGGCAGCCAGGCAGTGGCGACCATCCCGACGCACTCCGCCGAGAGTATCGCGGCGATCAGCGGGCTGATGTTGCTGCCCTGCCCGCTGTCGTTGCCGCGTTATCCGATCGAACTCGGCTGGCGCACCAGCACACAGATCGATCCAGTGGTGGTGAAGGTTCGCGAGGCGATTGCCGCCACGTTCACACCGGGCTGAGGCGTTACTTGTTCGCCGCCATCAGGCGATTGACTTCACTGCGCACCATGTTGGCGAATTCCGGCGGCGACATCGTGTCCAGTTCCGAGCGTACCCATTCCGCCCATTTGCCTTTGCGCTTGCCGCGCTCGCCGAACAAACGAGCGGCTTCGCCTTTGGCTTTGCCCAGATTGTTCTGCCAGAGTTCGAACAGACGGGATTTCTCGTCCTCGAGCGCCGCGCGCTCAGCGAGGGATTTGTCGGCCAGATTGAAACTCATGGGGATTTATCCTGCTGCGTAAAATGGCGACATCTTACACGCTCGGCGGAAATCTCCTGCGCAGGTTTTGCCTGTTGATCTACATTCAGTGCAACTTTTCGCGCACCGTCGCACTCCATTGATCACGTCCATTCAACTGCAAGGAGTCACCCAATGGCCCGGAAATCCGCCGTGCAAGCCGCCCAGGATCAAATCAAGGATCAAGCCTTCAGTGAGCTTCAGGCGTTGATCGAAGAATCCGACAAACTGCTGAAGAACAGCGCTTCACTGGTTGGCGAGGAAGCGGAAACCCTGCGCGGGCAAATCGCCCAGAAATTGCAGCAGGCACTGGAATCGGTGTCGAGCGTGCGCGACCGTACCAAGCCTGCGGTAGACGCCACCGAAAGCTACATCGGCGGCCATCCATGGCAGACCGTGGCCATCTCGGCCGGTTTTGGTCTGGTGGTGGGGTTGCTGCTCGGTCGTCGTTGATTTCTTAAGACCGAGTTGACGCCATCGCGAGCAGGCTCACTCCTACAGGGGAACGCATTTCAAATGTAGGAGTGAGCCTGCTCGCGATTCGATTCTGAAAGCGCACAAATGTCAGACCGACAGCAGCTCATCAATATGCCGATACTCAGCCGCCAGGCCCGCCGCCAATTCCCGCGCCCGCCCCAATCGAATCGGCCCTCGCTCGATATCGATCAACAGCCCCGGACACGCCAGCGCCGGTAATCCCGTCCACGCCTTCAACCGCCCATCCGTCACCACCAGCAAGCGCTGCTGCTCGGCCGGAAAACGCTTGCGCCGCACCACCAGCCATTCCTTTGCCTCTGCCAACGCTGCCACCAACGGCGTGCCACCGCCGGCGCCCAAAGCATCAAGCCAAACGCGCAAGCCACTGGACGCTTTCAACCCCTGCACCTGCCACTTCGGCGCCGAGCCGCTGGCCGTCAGCAACGCCAACCGCGCGCGTTGGCGATAAGCATCATCGAACAGTTGCGCGAGCAGACCTTTGGCATCGCTCAAGGCCTGATGCCGGCGGGTAGACGCCGAGGCATCGACGATCACCAGCCACAACTCATGCGGCGTACGGGTGCGCAGTTGAAAGAGCAAATCGGCGCGAGTTTGCGGGCGGCCGTTGAGCAGCGTCGCCGGCCAGTTCACCGACACGCTGCGAGCGGCGTGGCGTTTGCCTTGGCGTCCGTTGTCCAGCCGACCAGCGCGGGGTCTGGCATTCGCCCCCGCGTCGGATCGGGGGCGAATGCCTAGGGCTTTTTTGGCCAGCTCGGCACTTCGCGGCGGGCACCGGTGGCGAGGGCCGGCGCCGGCATATCGCCCCACTGCCCCTGCCCTTCGCTTGGTTCGGATTGAGCATTGCTCGGCGATTGCGGTGGTTGTTGCGGACTCGACGCGGACTGCTCACGACGGCGATGGCGCAGTGCGAATTCAGCAACGGCGTCGATATCCGCTTCGCTGATCGCCTCTGCACCGCGCCATGCTGCATGCGCCCGAGCGGCGCGCAGCCACACCAGATCCGCGCGCAAACCGTCGACACCGGCAGCGAAGCAACGCTCAGTGATCTGCGCCAGTGCGGCGTCGTCCAGCGGGATGTTGGCCAATGCACTTCGCGCATGTTCGCAACGCTCGCGCAGGGCTTGTTGCTGGGTTTCCCACTGCGCGCAAAACCCTTGCGGATCGCTGTCGAAATCCAGCCGACGCCGAATGATTTGCCCGCGCTCGGTCGGCGCGGTGTGGCCGCTGAGGGCGACGTTCAAACCGAAACGGTCGAGCAATTGTGGACGCAACTCACCCTCTTCCGGGTTCATCGTGCCAATCAGCACAAACCGCGCCGAGTGGCGATGGGAGATGCCGTCGCGCTCGATCAGGTTGGTGCCGCTGGCGGCGACGTCGAGCAGCAGATCGACGAGGTGATCGGGCAGCAGATTGACCTCATCGACGTAAAGCACACCGCCGTCGGCCTTGGCCAAAACGCCGGGAGAAAATTGCGCGCGGCCATCGCTGAGGGCCGCGTCGAGGTCGAGGGTGCCGACCAGACGTTCCTCGGTGGCGCCCAGCGGCAAGGTGACGAACTGGCCGCTGGCGAGCAGATCGGCGAGGCCACGGGCCAGGGTCGACTTGGCCATACCGCGCGGGCCTTCGATGAGCACGCCGCCGATTTTCGGGTCGATGGCGGTGAGGCACAGGGCGAGTTTCAAGTCATCGGCGCCGACCACGGCGGAGAGGGGGAAATGCGGGGTGTCGGTCATCATCATTACTCGGTCATGGTCGGTGAAATGCTTTTAATTGTGGGAGTGAGCCTGCTCGCGATGGCGGTGTGTCAGCCTACAACGAGTTAACTGACACACTGCTATCGCGAGCAGGCTCACTCCTACAAGGAATCGCACTAGATATTTTCTTCTATGTCCAACAACAGATTCTCCAGTGCCTCTTTATAAGCCCCCGGCTCCTGCCACATCCCGCGCTGCTGCGCCTCTAGCATCCGTTCGGTCATATCACGCAGCGCATGCGGATTATGCTCGCGGACAAAATCCCGCGTCGCCGGATCGAGCAAATACGCATCCGCCAGCAACGCGTACTGGTGATCATCGATCAACTGCGTCGTCGCATCAAACGCGAACAGATTGTCGACCGTCGCCGCCAATTCAAACGCGCCTTTGTAGCCGTGCCGCTTGACCCCGTCGATCCATTTCGGATTGGCCGCCCGCGAGCGAATCACCCGGTTCAGCTCTTCCTTCAACGTACGGATCTTCGGCAGATCCGGCTGGCTGTGATCGCCGTGATAACTGGCCGCCGCTTCGCCGCGCAAGGTTTCGACGGCGGCGAGCATGCCGCCCTGGAATTGGTAATAGTCGTTGGAATCGAGCAAGTCGTGCTCGCGATTGTCCTGATTCTGCAGCACCGCTTGCACCTGGCTCAGGCGCTGGACGAATTGTTCGCGGGCGGCGGTGCCTTCGTCGGAACCGCCGTAAGCGTAAGCGCCCCAGTTCAGATAAACCTCGGCGAGATCGTCGCGGCTCTGCCACAAGCGACCGTCGATGGCGCCCTGCACGCCCGCGCCGTAGGCACCGGGTTTGGCGCCGAAAATCCGCCAACCGGCCTGACGTCTTGCGGTGTCTTCGTCGACGCCCGATTGCAGCAGCGCCTCGCGTTCTGCGCGGACTTTCGCCGCCAATGGGTTGAGGTCATCCGGCTCATCCAGCGCGGCAACGGCTTGCACGGCGGCGTCGAACAGGCGAATCAGATTGGCGAAGGCATCGCGGAAGAATCCGGAGACGCGCAGCGTGACGTCGACACGCGGGCGGTCGAGCAGGCTCAGCGGCAGAATTTCGAAATCGTCGACACGCTGACTGCCCGTCGCCCACACCGGACGCACGCCCATCAGCGCCATGGCTTGAGCGATGTCGTCACCGCCGGTGCGCATGGTCGCGGTGCCCCACACGGAGAGGCCGAGTTGGCGCAAGTGATCGCCGTGGTCTTGCAGGTGGCGTTCGAGGATCAGCGTGGCCGACTGGAAACCGATGCGCCAAGCGGTGGTGGTGGGCAGGTTGCGCACGTCGACCGAATAGAAATTGCGCCCGGTGGGCAGGACGTCGAGACGACCACGGCTGGGTGCGCCGCTGGGGCCGGCGGGCACGAAGCGGCCGCTGAGGGCGTCGAGCAGGCCACGCATTTCGGCGGGGCCGCAGGCGTCGAGGCGTGGGGCGACGACTTCTCGCAGATTCTCGATGATTGCGCAGACCTCCGCCCAACGCGGTTCCTGTAGGAGTGAGCCTGCTCGCGATAGCGGTGTGTCAGTAAAATCAATGTTGGCTGACACTCCGCTATCGCGAGCAGGCTCACTCCTACAGGGGGGTTGTAGTGTTTCGGAGATTAGGGTTGTGGCGAAGATTTCCAGGCGTTCGCGGGTGTCGCCGGAGGTGCGCCAGGATTCGTCGCTTTGTGATTGCAGCGCTTCAGGACGTGGGCCTGTCCATGGCTCGGCCAACGCACAATCGAGTGGATCGAAACCCAGTTCGAATGCCTTGGCGAGTGCTCGCAATAGGCTCGATTGCGCGCCTTTGCCGTCGCCTCGTGGAATCCGCAGCAACGCCAACAAGGTATCAATGCGCAAGCGCCCCGTCGGCGACTCGCCGAAAATATGCAAGCCATCGCGAATCTGCGATTCCTTCAGATCACACAAATACGTGTCCAGACGCGGCAACCAGATCGCCGCATCGGCATCGCTGTTCAGCCCGGCATCAAGCTGCAACTCACGATCAATCTGCGTGTCGCGCACCAGTTGCAGAATGTCGCGCTGCAACTCACGCGCGCGGCGCGGATCGAGCAGTTGTGCCTCGTAATATTCGTCGGCCAACAGTTCCAGATTGCGCAGCGGCCCGTAGGTTTCGGCGCGGGTCAGCGGCGGCATCAGGTGGTCGATGATCACCGCTTGCGTGCGCCGCTTGGCTTGGGCGCCCTCGCCCGGGTCGTTGACGATAAACGGGTAGATATTCGGCAGCGGCCCCAGCAGCGCGTCCGGCCAGCAGTTCTCCGAGAGCCCGACGCCTTTGCCCGGCAGCCATTCGAGGTTGCCGTGCTTGCCGACGTGGATCACGCCGTGCGCGCCGTAGGTGTTGCGCAGCCAGAAATAGAACGCCAGATAGCCGTGCGGCGGCACCAGATCCGGATCGTGATAAACCGCGCTCGGATCAACCTGATAACCGCGCGCCGGTTGAATGCCGACGAAGGTCAGACCGAAGCGAATGCCGGCGATCATCATGCGGCCGTCACGGCACATCGGATCGTTTTGCGGCGATCCCCAACGCTGAATTACCGCCGCGCGATTGGCATCCGGCAGTGCGTTGAACATCGCTAAATAAGCGTCCATCGCCAGACTTTGCTGGCACGGACGCAGGTCAATGGTGTCGAGATCGTTGCTGACGCCACCGAGCAATTGCTGGATCAACTCGGTGCCGCTGCCCGGCAATTCTGACGAGATCGGATAACCCTCGGCCTGCAACGCGCGAAGAATATTCAGCGCCGCCGCCGGGGTGTCGAGGCCGACGCCATTGCCGATGCGGCCATCGCGCGTCGGGTAGTTGGCGAGAATCAACGCGATGCGTTTTTCAGCGTTCGGCACCCGCGCCAGATCGATCCAGCGCCGCGCCAGTTCAGCGACAAAATCCATGCGCTCAGGTTGCGCGCGATAGCAGACCACATCGGACTGACTGCGCTCGCTGCGCCACGCCAGATCCTTGAAGCTGATCGGCCGGCTGATGATGCGCCCGTCGAGTTCCGGCAAGGCAATGTGCATCGCCAGATCACGCGGGCCGAGGCCTTGCTCGCTGTCGCGCCAACCGGGCTCGTTGTCCTGCGCGCAGATCGCCTGAATCACCGGAATGTTGCGGCGAAACGGCCGTAAATGCGGCGCTTCGGGGCTGGACTGGGCGAAACCGGTGGTGTTCAAAATCACCCCGGCCTCGACTTCATCCAGCCAATCCTCGACCACCGCGAGGCAGCCGGGCTCTTTCAAACTGGCCACCGCAATCGGCAGCGGATTAAGCCCCGCTGCCTGCAAGCGCTGGCAGAACACATCGATGAACGCGGTGTTCGCCGCTTGCAAATGCGAGCGGTAAAACAGCACTGTCGCGACCGGTTCCTCAGGCAGCCATTCGGCTTGCCAGTCACTCAGTGCAGCGGTGTTTTTAGTCGGGTGGTAAATCGCCGTGCGCGGCAGGGTTTGCGGCTCATCCCATGCGTAATCGCGGGCCAGCCAACGGTTGGCCATGCAACGAAAGAAATCCAGTGCATTGCCCATGCCGCCCTGACGCAGGAATTGCCAGAGGCGGTCGCGATCCTCGGCGTTGACGGTGCTCAAGTCGCTGAGTTCTGGATCGGGCCGGTCATCGCCCGGCACCAGAATCACCTGCACGCCGCGTTCGGCCAACTCAACCAGACGCTCGACGCCATACCGCCAATAGGCGATGCCGCCGTGCAGCGAAATCAGGATCACCTTGGCGTGGCGCAACACTTCATCGACGTACAAATCGACCGACGCGTGATTCTGCACCTGCATCGGATTGGCCAGCCGCAGGCTCGGATAATCCTCAGGCAACTGCTGCGCCGCTTCGGCGAGCAGCGCCAGACTGGAGTCGCCGCTGCACAGGATCACCAGCTCGGCGGGGGTTTGGCCAAGGTCGGCAATGTTGTCATCCGAGACGAAACCGCCGGGCTGAGTCCTGAGCAGGTGCATGGTTTAAACGCTGAGCGCGGCGCGCAGTTGCGCTTCGAGTTGGGTGGCGTCGAGTTCCTGACCGATCAACACCAGACGCGTGACGCGCGCTTCATCGGCGCCCCACTGACGGTCGAAATGCTTGTCGAAACGCGTGCCCACGCCCTGAATTAACAGACGCATTGGCTTGTTCGGAATGGCGGCGAAACCTTTGACACGGAGGATGCCGTGCTTCACCACCAGTTGCGTCAGGGCGTCGAGCAGCAGGCTTTCGTCGGCTTGCGGCAGTTCGATGGAGATCGAATCGAAAGCGTCGTGATCGTGGTCATCGTGGTCGTCATCGCCTTCACCGTGATGGTGGTCGTGATGGCTGTGGCGGCTGTCGATGTGTTCTTCGGAACTGGCGCCGAGGCCGATCAACACGTCGAGCGGCACACGGCCGTTACTGGCTTCGATGATTTTGACGGCGGGCGGCAATTCTTCGGCGACTTCAGCGCGAACGCGAGCGAGGTCTTCCGGGCTGGTCTGGTCGGCCTTGTTGAGGATCACCAGGTCGGCGCTGGCCAGTTGGTCGGCGAACAATTCGTGCAGCGGCGACTCGTGGTCGAGGTTCGGGTCGAGTTTGCGCTGCGCATCGACCTGATCCGGGAACGCGGCGAAGGTGCCAGCGGCCACAGCCGGGCTGTCGACCACGGTGATCACCGCATCAACGGTGCAGGCGCTGCGGATTTCCGGCCACTGGAAGGCTTGCACCAGTGGTTTCGGCAGGGCCAGGCCCGAGGTTTCGATGAGGATATGGTCGAGGTCGCCGCGACGGGCAACCAGTTCGCGCATCACCGGGAAGAACTCTTCCTGAACGGTGCAGCACAGGCAGCCGTTGGCCAGTTCGTAAACGCGGCCAACCGCTTCTTCTTCGCTGCAGCCGATGGTGCATTGTTTGAGGATTTCACCGTCGATGCCCAACTCGCCAAACTCGTTGACGATCACCGCGATGCGACGGCCCTGCGCGTTGTCGAGCATGTGCCGCAGCAGCGTGGTTTTGCCCGAGCCGAGGAAGCCGGTGACGATGGTGACGGGGAGTTTGGCCAGTGTTTTCATCGGTATGCCCTTTGGCAAGCGGCGGGCATACGGGACGAGAACCGGCAACGCGCGTGCGTGCCCGGAGAGTTCGCCACCGGATCACCCCGCCCGGTTGAAATTGAGAATCTGTGACGAGGCAGGTCTCCTGGCTGACGGCGTTCAGGCGCGGGGCCTGGCGTTGGCTGCGCCTTCCCGCTGGCTCATGGGTTGAGCTGGCAGTGGCGTGGCAGCGAACAGCGCCGTTCACAGTTGCGGGGGCAGCCGCGGCATTGACCGCGTTCCCTTCTTAGCTTCGGCGTGGGCCGAAGAACCTCGAATGCGCAAGGCTACGCATCGGGTGGTGACCGGTCAATGGGGTTGGGTTTTGGTTATGTGAGCCTATCCATTGCTTCGGTGATGGCTGCTGGCGGTTTCGCTCTTACAGCGACTCACTTTTCCAGACGCCGAAAAGTAAGCAAAAGGCTTGGCCCCGGCGTACGGCACTTCGCTGAGGCTCAGTGTTCCCTCGCTACGGTGTCCATCCGGGGACATCGCCTACGGTTTGCTTCGCTGCACCTCCTCTCGATGTGTGCGGCTGCGCCGCACGGCGCTACGCGCCTGATCCCCGGATGGACACCTACGCTCGGCCTGCCGAAGGGGCTGAAAATCAAAAGCCAGATCAAAATCAACAGCCAGATCAAGATCAAAGGCCCCTCACCCTAGCCCTCTCCCGGAGGGAGAGGGGACTGATTGCGTGGATTGGGAGAGGTACGCCGACGTGGAATACCAAGTCGAACACACATTTTGAAAAGCCCACCAATCGGCTCCCTCTCCCTCGGGAGAGGGCTGGGGTGAGGGGCAGCAACAACACAAATCAAAAGCCGTGCACGCCCCGCTCCTCACCACTCAATAGGCCGAGTGTCAGCTCGCCTGCTCTTGATCTTAGAGCCCGTCGGCAGGCTGAGTGGAGGGATTGATCCGGGGGTGGGAGCGCAGCGACCGTTTGGCGCAGCCAAACACAGCGAGAGGAGGTGCAGCGAAGCAAACCGTAGGCGCTGCCCCCCGGATCAATCCCGCAGCGAAGGAACCCGAGCCCTAGCGAGGGCCGAACGTCAGGGCAAAGCCTTTTCGGTTACCTTTTCGGCGTTTGGAAAAGGTGACTCGCCGTAAGGGCGAAACCCTAAGCCGCCGTTACCGCAGCAACGGATATGCCCCCCATCCAATTGACTCAAATCCCCCCTCATGCTCTCCTACACAACTTGTTACGGGTGCCCTTCACAGGGTGAAACGGGAAACCGGTGAATCATGTGCTTTACTCAAGCCATGTCAGTCCGGTGCTGCCCCCGCAACGGTAAGCGAGCGAAGCGTCAAAACCACTGTGCCCAAAAGCATGGGAAGGAGACGCTTGCAGGTCGGCCTGACGCCAACCCCTCGTGAGCCCGGAGACCGGCCCTTAACACACAGCGCGCACCTCGTGCGCAGCTGAACATAACAAACCCGCGGTGGGCGGGCGCTGTTCGAACCTCTGCGAGCCCGACCCGCAGGGGTTTTCATGCGCTCAAATCACCCACTGACACTCCAGAGGGAAGCGCCATGTCGATCATCAGCAGCACCGGCAGCAACACGGACAAAATCGCCAGCACCGCCACACTGAGCCAACGCCTGACCGCCGCGATCTTCGCGTCGATCCTCGGCGCCGGCCTGGTCTACTTCGCCGGTTTCTCGCACATCGAAGCGGTACACAACGCCGCCCACGATACCCGCCACAGCGCCGCGTTCCCGTGCCACTGAGACCTGCCGACATGATCAAGCGTATTGCGCAAACCGCAGGTTTTACCGGGCTTCTGGCCGCCCTGCTCCTCACCCTGCTGCAAAGCTTCTGGGTCTCGCCGCTGATTCTTCAAGCGGAAACTTTCGAAAAATCCGAACCCGTCGCCGTGCATGAACACGCCGAAGGCGCCATGGCCGGCCATACCCACGATGCCGAAGCCTGGGAGCCGGAGCCCGGCTGGCAGCGCGTGGTTTCGACCACCGGTGGCAATCTGGTCGTCGCCGTCGGTTTCGCCCTGATGCTCGCCGGTCTCTACACCCTCCGTGCGCCCACCAAAACTTCGCAAGGCCTGCTCTGGGGTCTGGCCGGTTACGCCACGTTCGTCCTCGCGCCGACTTTAGGTCTGCCACCAGAACTGCCGGGCACCGCGGCGGCTGATCTGGCTTCGCGACAGATGTGGTGGATCGGCACGGCCGCGTCGACCGCTGTCGGCCTGTCGTTGATCGCGTTCAGCCGTCACTGGCTGATGAAAGTTCTCGGTGTGGCGATCCTCGCCGTGCCGCACGTGATCGGCGCGCCGCAGCCGGAAGTGCATTCGATGCTCGCTCCTGAAGCATTGGAAGCGCAGTTCAAAATCGCTTCGCAGCTGACCAACGTCGCGTTCTGGCTGGCCCTTGGCCTGATCAGCGCCTGGTTGTTCCGCCGCAAAAGCGATGGCCAATACCACGCATGACGAATGACAGCGCAGCGCCGACCTTCGTGGTCGGCCTGGGTTGCCAGCGCGGCTGCCCCGTCAGCACGCTGCGCGCGTTACTTGATCAGGCGTTACAGGCGCATCGCATTGAGTTGCAGGCGATCAAGGCCTTGGCCAGCATCGACCTGAAGCGCGACGAGCCCGGTTTGCAAGAGCTCGCCGCGCAACTGGCGCTGCCGCTGCTGTACTTCAGCAGCGAAGAACTGGCCAGTTATCAGGAACGCCTCAGCCACCGTTCCGAGATTGCTTACGAACGCACCGGTTGCTACGGCGTCGCCGAAAGTGCCGCGCTGGCCCTCGCCGAACAGTTGATTCAGGCACCGGCAAAGCTGCTGATTTCCCGACAAAAATACGCCCAGGCCACCTTCGCATTGGCCGGCGCCGCGTAAATTCCCGATAATCCCCGCCATCGATCATGAGCAATCTTCATCTGAAGTGTTGGACATGCCCCTTTTTCACAGGATTTAGCGATGACCGTCTACTTCATCGGCGCCGGCCCCGGCGACCCGGAACTGATCACAGTCAAAGGCCAGCGGCTGATTCGCAGCTGTCCGGTGATCATTTATGCAGGCTCGCTGGTACCGGCGGCAGTGCTGGACGGTCATCAGGCTGAAACAGTGGTCAACAGCGCCGAATTGCATCTGGAACAGATCATCGAACTGATCAAAACCGCGCACGCGAACGGTCAGGATGTGGCGCGGGTGCATTCCGGCGATCCGAGTCTGTATGGCGCGATTGGTGAGCAGATTCGTTATCTGCGCGAGCTGAATATTCCGTTTGAGATCGTTCCCGGCGTGACGGCGACGGCGGCGTGTGCGGCGTTGCTGGGGGCGGAACTGACCCTGCCGGATGTCTCGCAAAGCGTGATTCTGACCCGCTATGCGGATAAAACCGCGATGCCGGTGGGTGAGGAGCTGGGCAGTCTGGCACAGCATGGGGCGACCATGGCGATTCATCTGGGCGTTAATCATTTGCCGAAGATTCTGCTGGAGTTGCTGCCGCATTACGGCGCGGATTGCCCGATTGCGGTGATCCACCGGGCGACGTGGCCGGATCAGGATTGGGTGGTCGGGACGCTGGCGGACATTGCCGAGAAGGTTGAAGCGAAAGGGTTTCGGCGCACGGCGTTGATTCTGGTGGGTCGGGTGTTGGGGAGTGAGGTGTTTAGCGAGTCATCGTTATATCGCGCGGGGCATGCACACCTTTACAGGCCCTGAAAGCAAAAGATCGCAGCCTTCGGCAGCTCCTACAGGGAAATACATTCCAATGTAGGAGCTGCCGAAGGCTGCGATCTTTTGATCTTGTGGCACCAGACAAATGCATTCATCACGGGAACATGCATTGCCTGGTTTATGACGGCTTCGCAGCGAACACCTTACTCAGTAGTAGGCGTTTTCTTTCTGCGTGTGGTCGGTCACGTCACGAACGCCTTTCAGCTCCGGAATGCGCTCAAGCAAAGTGCGCTCGATGCCTTCCTTCAACGTTACGTCCGCCTGGCCGCAGCCCTGGCAGCCGCCGCCGAATTGCAGAACGGCGATGCCGTCTTCAACCACATCGATCAGGCTGACCTGACCGCCGTGGCTAGCGAGCCCCGGGTTGATTTCGGTTTGCAGGTAGTAGTTGATGCGCTCGTTGACCGGACTGTCGGCGTTAACCATCGGCACTTTGGCGTTTGGCGCCTTGATGGTCAGTTGGCCACCCATGCGGTCGGTGGCGTAGTCGACAACAGCGTCGTCGAGAAACGCTTCGCTGAAGTGATCAATGTAAGCGGTGAAGCTTTTCAGCCCCAGCGCGGTGTCTTCAGGTTTTTCTTCGCACGGCTTGCAGTAGGCAATGCAGGTTTCGGCGTACTGGGTGCCAGGCTGGGTGATGAAGACGCGGATGCCGATGCCCGGGGTGTTCTGCTTGGAGAGCAGATCAGCCAGGTAATCGTGGGCGGCGTCGGTAATGGTAATAGCGGTCATGGAAACTCCTCGCAGGCTTGGGCGCAGTTTACGCCAATCGTTGCGCCGGACAAAGTCCTAGTATTTTTGTCGGGAAAGATTCTCGTCGGGCTCGCCATCGACCCGCGCTTTGAGCCAACGGTAACTGCGTTTTTCCACCCATTCGTAGCTCAGCCACGAACCAACGCCGATCGCCAGCGCACAGACGACGAACATCAGATACGGGTTGATTCCGTAACGACGCGCGAGAAAACCGCCCGCCGAGAGCACCAGCACGTGCATCAAGTACACCGAATACGAGCAGTCACCGAGCAATTTCAGCAACCGGCTGCGCTCGACATAACGCTCCAGCGCCATGCACGACATCACCAGCACCGCACTCGGCACGCCCCAATTGAGCAGCCGTGGCGCCGGCGCCAAGTGATAAATCGCCAGCAACGCCGCGACAATCCCGGCCAGCGGCAGCCATAAACCGGCGCCGATCCAGCCGCGACGATGGAGCATGCCAATGCCAATCCCCAGCAGAAACTCGTAAACGATGTCCGAACGATAAAATTCGCTGATCCAGCCAAACCCCGTCCACGCCTGACTCACCGCAAACAGCAGCGCGGCGACCACCAGCAGACGCACCTGCAAGCGAAACAGCAGCGCCCAGGCAAACAGCACGTAGAAGAGCATTTCGTAATTCAGCGTCCAGCCGACATTGAGCGTCGGGTAGATTCCGTAGCCACCGGGGTTTTCAGTCGGGATGAACAGCAGCGACAGTAGAAAATGCCCCCAATCCACGGTTTGATCGGGCAGCAACGGCTGGGCGAACACCACCAACAACGCCATTAGCGCCGTGTACAGCCAATACGCGGGGACGATGCGAAACAGGCGATAGAGCAGAAACCGCGCGGGCGGCAGCGGCTTATTTTCGGTGGAAAGGAAGATCACCAGACCACTGATGACAAAGAACACATCGACGCCCACCGCGCCTTTGTCGATGAACCACTGCCCAATCGGCCCGCGCGCTTCGAAGTCGAAGAAAATCTGCATGAAGTGGTGGCAGACCACCGTCCACGCAGCCAGCGCACGCAGGGCTTGCACTGAAATCAACATCACCCGCTCCCGTCTACACCCTCAAATCCACCACTACCCCAACGTCATCCGAACACTTCGATATGGCGCTGAACTCATGTAGGAGCTGCGGCACGCTGCGATCATTTGATTTTCAAGATCAAAAGATCGCAGCGTTCCGCAGCTCCTACAGAGGAATTTTGTGGTGTTGCTTATGCGTGGGACAGCGGGCAGGCCTCAAAAGATCAAAGATTCTCGTATCGGTTCATATCGAGCACGCCCTCTTCCACCGGTTCGGTTTCGTGCAGATATTGGCTCAGATCATGGAAATAGAACCAGAACTGCGGATGACTGCGACGAATCCCCCAGCGCTCGACGATTTTCTCAAATTGCGCCTGATCCCTGGCACTGTCCATGGCATCGACAAACGCCGGCACCTGATCAGCCGGGATGTTGAAGATGAAATTTGGATAGCTGCTCAGTACGCCGGGATAAATGGTCAACGTGTCCAGCCCCGGCTGATAACGCAGCGATTCTCCGGTGAGGAACGCCACGTTGCTGTGCGCGCGGTTGCGCAGCAGGCTGTAGACCTCGCGTTTGCCGCTGGCCGTTTCGATGCGCAGCATGGTCGCTTCCGGCAACTGATCAATTACCTTCAAACCGGCGGCCGGCCGCGAGGTCAGGCGACTCAGCGCCTGTTCGGCATTTTGCAGCGCCGGGTCGATATTCGGTCGTGAGCAATAGGCGTTGTCGCAACGGTTGATCGGGTCAGGTCGCGCATTCAGATCGCCGTACCGCGCCAGCAACTGCATGGCGAAATCGTATTTCGGATCTTTTTCGTTGAGTTTCAGCGCGGTCGGTGTGTCGTCGTCGATCGACTCGTAATCCAGCCACATCTTGAACTGACCACTGCTCTGGTACCAATCATCGAGGTAATCCTCGCGAGAATCAGCAGGCATCAAGCGCAGAAAGTTCTGCTCGGCGCCGTTGCGGATCAGATCGAAATACAGGCGGGTTTGCGCCTGATGGGAGACGTTGCCGAACACGTCGAAGTTGACCGCCAACTGGTAATAGGTGCGTTCCAGCAGCGGATAGTCGAACAACCACATGGTTTGCGGCACTTCGCCGATCAGGCCTTTGGTCACCGAAGCGCTGTCGAAGTGACGGAAGATGCTCAGCAGTGCGTTGTCGTTGCCGGCCCACAGCGTCGACCAGCTCGGCGCAGGGACTTCGGCATAGCTGTCGCGGCGCAGGGCCTCGTATTCATTCCGTTTGTCGCGGTAGTTGTGCCACAGGGTCAGCACGCTGCCGACGTCGTCGTTCTGCCCCGGCATCGCCAGCAACGGCGTGGCCTGGCCGCGATAGTTCGGGTCGGTGATGTACAGGTCGTGCTCCGGGGCCTGGAACAGCGCCCAGAAGTTGTCGCGGATCACGTCCGTCGCGATCTGCCCACGGCACACCGGGCCGCGAATAAAGGTGCGGACGAAATACTCAGCGTTATCGAGCATGAACTGATAACGCGCCTGTGCCGGAATCGCTTCGAACGTAGCGAATGGATTGGCACGGCTGTTCGGCCCATAACCCGGCAAGGCGTTGACCTGCCAGTTGCCGCTGTAAAACAGGCTTTTCACCCGCGCCATTTTCGCCGCGCTCAGCGGGTAGGTGATGTGGGTTTTGTGCACGATCACCCCTTGAACCGGCCACAAGCGGTAATACACCTGTGTGCCCGGATCGTCGTTCGGGCGGCGGGTGGCGATCAGGTCGATCGGTTGACCCGTCGGCGTGCGCGAACGCACCCACTGGAAGAAATGCCCCGGCTCGCCATCCTTGAAATAAAGGTGCGCGAGGAACAAATGTTCGTAGAGCCAACGGCCGACCAGGCTTTCGCGGGCGCCGGGACTGTTGAGCAAGTTTTCCCACTGAACGATTTGCAGGGATTCCTTGGCGCTCGGCGCCAGGCCTTGTTCGTCAATCGGCGCACCGGAGGCGAGCCAACGCTGCAACGTCTGGTATTGCTGATCGGTCAGGCCAGTCACGGCCAGCGGCATGCCTTCTTTCGGGTGAGCACCGGCGTAGCCTTCAAATTCGGCAGGCATTGCGCATTGATTTGCGCGGTTTAACCCCAGAACAATGTCTTCGGGCAACTTGGCGTTAGGCGTCAGCGGCGTCTTGTGCCCCAGCTCGAGCATACGCGCCATCAGCGCCGCTTGGCTGCCCTGCGCATCGAGTACCGAATAGAAGTCTTTCTGCTGCCAGGCACGTTTGCCGAAGGCGTCGTAAAACAATCGCGTGGTCGGCGCCGCTTTAGTGCGCTCGCCGTCATACACCGGCATTTTGCTCGCGCCACGGGCCGCGCCTTCGCCACTGCCAAGATTGAGCTGGCAGGCGGAGTCGTAGCACGCATGGCAGGCCACGCACTTCTCGGTGAAGATTGGCTGGATATCGCGGGTGTAGGAAATAGATGGAGAAATGGCAGGTGCAGCCGCTGGCTCTTGCGCCACGGCGCCCCAGCTGAGAAACAGCAACACAAAACCCATGACGCGGTAAGACATGCTGCTGATCCCGATTTTATAAAAAAACGCCGCGATTCTACATTATGACGTCCGTACCAACATGAGCGATATTCATGCAAAAGCGCCACATGCTCTAAAACCGCACAGGTTTGTTATGATCCCGCTCCTTCGTAATGGTCTTTCCGAGTAGTCCAAATGTCCGATCGCAGCGTCCGCCTTCAAGCTCTCAAGCAAGCTCTCAAAGAGCGCATCCTGATACTCGACGGCGGCATGGGCACGATGATCCAGAGCTATAAGCTCGAAGAGCAGGACTATCGCGGCAAACGCTTCGCCGACTGGCCGAGCGACGTCAAAGGCAACAACGACCTGTTGGTGCTGACCCGCCCTGACGTGATCGGTGGCATCGAAAAAGCCTATCTGGACGCCGGCGCCGACATTCTCGAAACCAACACCTTCAACGCCACCCGCATTTCCATGGCCGACTACGGCATGGAAGAACTGGCCTACGAGTTAAACGTAGAAGGCGCACGACTGGCGCGCAAGATAGCTGACGCCAAGACTGCCGAAAACCCGGAAAAGCCGCGTTTCGTTGCCGGCGTACTCGGCCCGACCAGCCGCACCTGCTCGCTGTCGCCAGACGTCAACAACCCGGGCTATCGCAACGTCACCTTTGATGAATTGGTGGAAAACTACACCGAAGCCACCAAAGGCCTGATCGAGGGCGGCGCCGACCTGATCCTGATCGAAACCATTTTCGACACCCTCAACGCCAAAGCGGCGATCTTCGCCGTGCAAGGCGTGTTCGAAGAGCTACACCTCGAACTGCCGATCATGATTTCCGGGACCATCACCGATGCGTCTGGCCGCACCCTGTCGGGCCAGACCACTGAAGCGTTCTGGAACTCGGTGGCGCACGCCAAGCCAATTTCCGTCGGCCTCAACTGTGCGCTCGGCGCCAGTGAATTGCGTCCGTATCTGGAAGAGCTGTCGAACAAGGCCAGCACCCACGTTTCCGCGCACCCGAACGCCGGCCTGCCGAACGAATTCGGCGAGTACGACGAACTGCCGTCGGAAACCGCCAAGGTCATCGAAGAATTCGCCCAGAGCGGCTTCCTCAACATCGTCGGCGGCTGCTGCGGCACCACCCCGGGGCACATCGAAGCCATCGCCAAAGCTGTCGCCGGTTACGCACCGCGTCAGATTCCGGACATTCCGAAGGCCTGCCGCCTCTCGGGTCTGGAGCCGTTCACCATCGATCGCAGCTCGCTGTTCGTTAACGTCGGCGAGCGCACCAACATCACTGGCTCGGCGAAATTCGCCCGACTGATCCGTGAAGACAACTACACCGAAGCGCTGGAAGTCGCCCTGCAACAGGTCGAGGCCGGCGCGCAGGTGATCGACATCAACATGGACGAAGGGATGCTAGATTCGAAGAAGGCCATGGTGACCTTCCTCAATCTGATCGCCGGTGAACCGGACATCTCGCGCGTACCGATCATGATCGACTCGTCGAAATGGGAAGTGATCGAAGCCGGTCTGAAGTGCATTCAGGGCAAGGGCATCGTCAACTCGATCAGCATGAAAGAAGGCGTCGAGCAGTTCATCCATCACGCCAAACTGTGCAAGCGCTACGGCGCCGCCGTGGTGGTGATGGCGTACGACTAAGCCGGCCAGGCCGACACCGAAGCGCGCAAGAAAGAAATCTGCAAACGCTCCTACGACATTCTGGTCAACGAAGTCGGCTTCCCGCCGGAAGACATCATCTTCGACCCGAACATCTTCGCCGTCGCCACCGGCATTGAAGAGCACAACAACTACGCGGTCGACTTCATCAACGCCTGTGCCTACATCCGCGACGAGCTGCCGTATGCGCTGACCTCGGGCGGTGTGTCCAACGTGTCGTTCTCGTTCCGTGGCAACAACCCGGTGCGCGAAGCGATTCACTCGGTGTTCCTGCTGTACGCGATCCGCGCGGGCCTGACCATGGGCATCGTCAACGCCGGTCAACTGGAGATCTACGATCAGATCCCGCAAGAGCTGCGCGATGCCGTTGAAGACGTGGTGCTCAACCGCACGCCAAACGGCACCGACGCCCTCCTCGCCATCGCCGACAAGTACAAGGGCGACGGCAGCGTCAAGGAAGCCGAGACCGAAGAGTGGCGTAGCTGGGAGGTCAACAAGCGTCTGGAGCATGCGCTGGTCAAAGGCATCACCACGCACATCGTTGAAGACACCGAAGAATCGCGCCAGTCGTTCGCCCGCCCGATCGAAGTGATCGAAGGCCCGCTGATGTCGGGCATGAACATCGTTGGCGACCTGTTCGGCGCCGGCAAAATGTTCCTCCCGCAAGTGGTGAAATCCGCCCGCGTGATGAAGCAGGCCGTGGCTCACTTGATCCCGTTCATCGAACTGGAAAAAGGCGACAAACCGGAAGCCAAGGGCAAGATCCTCATGGCCACCGTTAAGGGCGACGTGCATGACATCGGCAAGAACATCGTCGGTGTGGTGCTCGGTTGCAACGGCTACGACATCGTCGACCTCGGCGTGATGGTGCCGGCCGAGAAGATTCTGCAGGTGGCCAAAGAGCAGAAGTGCGACATCATCGGCCTCTCTGGTCTGATCACGCCGTCGCTGGATGAAATGGTGCACGTTGCGCGGGAAATGCAGCGTCAGGATTTCCATCTGCCGCTGATGATCGGTGGCGCGACCACGTCCAAAGCGCACACCGCAGTAAAGATCGAGCCGAAGTACAGCAACGATGCCGTGGTTTACGTGACCGACGCTTCCCGCGCGGTGGGCGTGGCGACGCAGTTGCTGTCGAAAGAACTGAAGGCCGGTTTCGTCGAGAAGACCCGTCTGGAATACGTCGATGTACGTGAGCGTACGGCCAACCGCAGCGCCCGCACCGAACGTTTGAGCTACGCAGCGGCCGTCGCCAAGAAGCCGCAGTTTGACTGGGCGACTTATCAGCCCGTTAAACCAACCTTCACCGGCAGCAAGGTTCTGGACAACATCGACCTGAAAGTCCTCGCCGAATACATCGACTGGACGCCGTTCTTTATTTCCTGGGATCTGGCTGGCAAATTCCCGCGCATCCTCGAAGACGAAGTGGTCGGTGAAGCCGCAACTTCGCTGTACAAGGATGCGCAGGAAATGCTCGCCAAACTGATCGACGAGAAGTTGATCAGCGCCCGTGCGGTGTTCGGTTTCTGGCCGGCCAATCAGGTGCATGACGACGACATCGAACTGTACGGCGATGACGGCCAGCCCTTAGCCAAACTGCATCACTTGCGCCAGCAGATCATCAAGACCGACGGCAAACCAAACTTCTCGCTGGCCGACTTCGTTGCGCCGAAGGATAGCGAAGTGACCGACTACGTCGGTGGTTTCATCACCACCGCCGGCATCGGCGCCGAAGAAGTGGCCAAGGCCTATCAGGACGCTGGTGACGACTACAACTCGATCATGGTCAAAGCCCTCGCCGACCGTTTGGCCGAAGCCTGCGCCGAATGGCTGCACCAGCAAGTGCGTAAAGAGCACTGGGGTTATGCCAAGGACGAAACCCTCGACAACGAAGCGCTGATCAAAGAGCAATACAGCGGCATCCGCCCTGCCCCGGGCTACCCGGCCTGCCCGGATCACACCGAGAAAGCCGCGCTGTTCGCCCTGCTCGACCCGGAAGCCGAAGAAATGCGTGCCGGCCGCAGCGGCGTGTTCCTCACCGAACACTACGCAATGTTCCCGGCGGCAGCGGTCAGCGGCTGGTACTTCGCCCATCCGCAGGCGCAGTACTTCGCGGTGGGCAAGGTCGATAAGGATCAGATCGCCAGCTACACCTCGCGCAAAGGTCAGGAACTGAGCGTGACCGAACGCTGGCTGGCGCCGAATCTCGGCTACGACAACTGATCCAGCCCTGACGCAACATCCCCTGTGGGAGCGAGCCTGCTCGCGAATGCGGTCTATCAGCCAACACTTATGTTGAAGCTGATGGCCTCTTCGCGAGCAGGCTCGCTCCCACAGTTCGTTTTGCAGTGATCTCCAAAGGGTTGGTTGGCGCCGAATCTGGGTTACGACAACTAATCCAGCTCGGACGCAACATCCCCTGTGGGAGCGGGCTTGCTCGCGAATGCGGTCGACCAGCCAACATTGATGTTGACTGACATAACGCCTTCGCGAGCAAGCTCGCTCCCACAGTTCGTTTTGCGGTGTTCTCCGGAGGGTTGGCTATGCTTGTCTGACACACACGGCAGACGAGGGATTTATGGACGATCCAGTCGACAACAAACCGCCGACCTTTTGGCAGATGCTGCACAGCGTCATGGCCGCCGCGTTCGGGGTGCAGAGCGGCAAGAATCGGGCAAGGGATTTCACCCATGGCAAGCCCAGCCATTTCGTGGTGCTGGGGATTTTGTTCACGGCGGTGTTCGCGCTGACGTTGTTTGCCATCGTCAAACTGGTGCTGCATTTCGCCGGGGTTTGACGGGGGTCAGCGCATCAGGGTTTGCAGGTTGAACGGGTAACGATAGGAATCCGGTTGCCCCTTGGCGGACAGCTTGCGGAAATGCACGCCGTAGTCCGGAGAGTCGCCCATGGCCAGCATTTGCCGAGCCTGGGGCTTGTCGATCAGTTGCAGCAACGGGATTTGCCGATCGCTGCCGCCGTAGCGGTTCAGGTCCACGCCCTTCTCGTAGTCGTGCAACTCGACCAGCGCCCAGCCGCCCAGCGTGAAATGGCCGCCGACCAACGCGCTCAATCGACCGTCGACGAACGCCTGCAATGCCGCCGGTGAAGTGTTGACCGCACTGAACAACGCATCCTTGCCCGGGACTTTGCCGGTTTCGGCGTAGGCACGCATCGCCCCGAACGCCATTTCATCGTTGGCCGACCACACCAGCGAAACCTTTGGATAGCGGCCGAACAGTTGTTTCGCCTGTTCGTAGGCGCGCTCTTGAGCCCAGCCGCTGTAAACCAGTTGACGCAAACGCACGTGCGGATGCTCGGCCAACGCGCGCTGCATGCCGTGCTCACGCAATTGCGCTGACGGGGTGATTTTCAGTCCGGAGAACGCCAGCATTTCAATCTGCTCACCCGCTGCCACCGGCGGATGCACACGGATCAGCTCCTTCATCATCAAGTAACCGCCCTCCTCGTCGTTCGGCACCAGACTGCCGATCTGATCGCCGCGCTCGCCGACTAACGCCTGTTGATCCGCCGTCAACGCGTTATTGACCATGAACAGCTTCACGCCACTGTTGTGAGCCAGGCGCAGAATTTGCGGCGCAATGTACTGTTCGTTGACGAAAATCAGGTAGTCGGGACGATTCGGCCCTTGCAGCGCGATGCGTGCCTGAGCGAGGGTCAGCTCTGGCTGACGTTGCGAATAGAGGATGTGCAGATCAATGCCGAGGTCGCGGGCGGCGGCCTGCATGAATTGCGAATAGCTGACCCAGAAGGCTTCCTGCGTCGAGCCCGGATTGAGGAACAGCACAGACTCCGCTCGCGCAGCGGTTGACAATAGCGCGCTGAACAGCAGCAAGCCGAGGTGCAAAAACTTCAACATGAGTCATCCGGGCCCAAGAAAAAATGGCCGCGCATTATAGCCCTCGAATCACCGGCTATTGATGCCTGATCCCGTTTTTGTCCGACAATCGTCGCATGCGGGGCCCGGATGAGTCGTTTACTGATGGCTGACCCAGAATACCGCTGTCCCTACTACGAGAATGATCAGGAACAAAATGGCCCACGCATCGACGCTACTGTCGCTTTTTCTTGCCTTGGTCGGATTGCTCATTGCATCGCCTCTTGTCGGTTTTATCGGTGATTGCAGAAAGACTCGACCACAGTTAAGACGATGATTGTCCGCACTACAAATGTGGATTAGTTGACAGTGATTCTCGTTAGGCGTTTTGGTTCTTTACATATACTCAAACATCACTTTTGCGCATAACCCCAAACAGGTATATTGCCCCGGCTCCGTTAGGGAGAGCGCGGCCGTGCGCGCAGAATTGCAGAGGCACAATCGGACTCCAGCAAGCGAAAACGCAGTGCTACTCCGAATGGCCCAAGCCTGAGAACAGGACTTATATGTACGTATACGACGAGTACGATCAGCGGATCATCGAGGACCGCGTCAAGCAGTTCCGTGATCAGACCCGACGCTATCTGGCAGGTGAGCTGAGCGAAGAAGAATTCCGCCCCCTGCGCCTGCAAAATGGCCTCTACATCCAGCGTTTTGCGCCGATGTTGCGTGTGGCGGTGCCTTACGGCCAGCTGACTTCGCGTCAGATGCGCATGATGGCCAAGATTGCCCGCGACTACGACAAGGGCTACGCCCACATCAGTACGCGGCAGAACGTGCAGTTCAACTGGCCGGCGGTGGAAGACATCCCGGACATTCTGGCTGAACTGGCCACCGTGCAGATGCACGCGATCCAGACCAGCGGTAACTGCCTGCGCAACGTCACCACCGACCAGTTCGCCGGTGTCGCCGCCGACGAAGTGATCGATCCGCGCCCATGGTGCGAGATCGTCCGTCAGTGGACGACGTTCCACCCGGAATTCGCCTACCTGCCGCGCAAATTCAAAATCGCCGTCAACGGTTCGACCGCTGACCGCGCCGCCATTGAAGTCCACGACATCGGCCTTGAGCCGGTGCACAACGCCGCTGGCGAACTGGGCTTCCGTGTGCTGGTCGGCGGTGGCCTCGGTCGTACGCCGGTGGTTGGCGCGTTCATCAACGAGTTCCTGCCATGGCAGGATCTGTTGAGCTACCTCGACGCCATTCTGCGTGTGTACAACCGCTACGGCCGTCGCGACAACAAATACAAGGCGCGGATCAAGATCCTCGTCAAGGCACTCACGCCTGAAGTGTTCGCGCAGAAAGTCGATGCGGAAATGGAGCACCTTCGCGGTGGCCAGACCACATTGACCGAAGCCGAGCTGCAGCGTGTGGCCAAGCACTTCGTCGATCCGGACTACAAGGCCCTGGAAAACCAGACCGCTCAGTTGGCCGACCTCGACAAAGAGCATCCGGGTTTCGCCCGCTGGCGCACCCGCAACACCCTGGCGCACAAGAAGCCGGGTTATGTCGCCGTGACCCTGTCGCTGAAACCGACCGGCGTTGCCCCGGGCGACATCACCGACAAGCAGCTCGACGCCGTCGCCGATCTGGCCGACCGCTACAGCTTCGGTCAACTGCGCACCTCCCACGAACAGAACATCATCCTCGCCGACGTTGAGCAGAGCCAGTTGTTCACCCTGTGGGGCGAATTGCGCGAAGGCGGTTTCGCCACGCCGAACATTGGTTTGCTGACCGACATCATCTGCTGCCCTGGCGGTGATTTCTGCTCGCTGGCCAACGCCAAGTCGATCCCGATTGCCGAATCGATCCAGCGCCGTTTCGACGACCTGGATTATCTGTTCGACATCGGTGAGCTGGATCTGAACATCTCCGGTTGCATGAACGCCTGTGGTCACCACCACGTCGGCCACATCGGCATCCTCGGCGTGGACAAGAAAGGCGAAGAGTTCTATCAGGTCTCCCTCGGCGGCAGCGCCAGCCGTGACGCGAGCCTGGGCAAGATCCTCGGCCCGTCCTTCGCTCAGGAAGTCATGCCTGACGTGATCTCGAAGCTGATCGACGTGTACGTTGAACAACGTACCGAAGACGAGCGCTTCATTGACACTTATCAGCGTATTGGCATCGACCTCTTCAAGGAACGCGTCTATGCAGCGAATCATTAAGAACAACGAAGTCGTCGACGAAACCTGGCACTTGCTGCCAAAAGATTTCAACATCGACGAGATCAGCAATTGCGACGACTTGATCGTGCCGTTGCAACTGTGGCGTGAACACAGCCGCATGCTCAAGGCCCGCGACGGCGGCCTGGGTGTCTGGCTGGACGCTGACGAAGAAGCCGAAGAAATCGGTGAAGACGTTGCCGAGTTTCAGGTGATTGCCCTGAACTTCCCGGCGTTCACTGACGGCCGCAACTACTCCAACGCCCGTTTGCTGCGCGACCGTTACGGTTTCAAAGGCGAACTGCGGGCGATTGGCGATGTGCTGCGCGATCAGCTGTTTTACATGCACCGCTGCGGTTTCGACGCCTTCGCTGTGCGCCCGGACAAAGACCCGTACGAAGCCCTTGAAGGTCTCAAGGACTTCTCGGTGACCTATCAGGCTGCCACCGACGAACCGCTGCCGCTGTTCCGTCGCCGCTAACCCGCGTTAGCCGTAACACCCGAATCTGAAACCGGAGCTGATCCGGTTTCAGATTTTTTATTGCCTGTTGTTTGATATGGGCTAGTCAGCAGGCCCGAACGTTGGTACTTCAACAGGTGCCAAATGAGCTGTAAAACGATCCAGCGCAGCTTGAGTCAATCGATTGAACAGCGCCTTACGTAGATTGCCGTTATTCTCGGCTATGGCGGCCATCCGAAATGAAAGCTGCTCTCGGCTCAAATGCGTTAAACGGTCAAGTTCTAGCAATGCGAGCCTGGAACCTGTTTCTATTTCGTCGAACAATTCGCTGTAGGCCCTCTCCAGGTATTCACCCCAGACGGGATGGGTCCTGAGCGAGTCCAACAACTCCGTCCCCTGCTCCGCTTGAATGACCTGCCGATAAACTTCATCAGCCGTTTGCGTGGAAACGTCCACGTCCAGGCGCTCGTTGATAGCAGTGGGCTGGCCAAGAAGATCAAGGCGTTGAGCCAGCCTCATTCGAAGCACAAAACTGATTTGCCCGGCTTCTTCATTCGTCACCGATTGTATTTTCTGAAGGGCAATGACGTGCTTATAGGCCAGCTTCTCGACTAATCGCAAACGAAACAGGCTGCGCAACAAGCGCACAAACTGACGTTCCAGCAGGACATTACCCACTTGTGCAGCGCCCAAGGCTCGGTAACACAGAACGGTAACGGCCAGGTCACTGAACAGCAATGAGCAATCATCAATGCTGCGGGCATCCTTTTCGGCTATACGAAACAGCGATCTGCGCAATGCTGTGTCTTGGGAGGCTGATTCAATAACGCCCCAGACTCGCTCACGCAGATTGTTAAATGCCACGCGATAATCAACGGTGTATTGCAGGCGGATCAGCAAGGCGAAGAAACATCTGGAATTTGGTTGCAGGAACAATGCGCGCCACAGGCTACGCCGGCTCACTAGCAACTCTTCGGTTACACCTGTCAGCCAGATCGAGCTCATGGAAACATCGAGCAATACCCGCGCAACCAGATCCGATTGCCCTGCCTGGAGGAGCCCGAGACTGATTTCGTTGAGTTGCTGGTATTTCGAAAGACGATTCAGAGAGTCTTCGGAAAGAGGGTTTCCGCGTATATCAGTCCCGCGATTCAGAAGGTCGGCGTTGACCAGTACGTTTGGCGGGACGTATTCAATCTGATTGTCGCGCAAATCCAGTGTCCGCAAATTCGGCAGTCCCGCCGTACCGTTTGGCCATTCGTTGATTCCCGTATTACGCAGACCAAGGTGTTCGAGTAAAGGCAGACGGGAGACATCGGGACAACGACCCAGGTCGGGATTGAAACTGAGTTCCAGGCGCTTTAATGAGCTCATTCCTGCCAACTGCCCCACCGACAGCTCTGTCAGATGAATGCGGTTTTCACTCAGATCCAGTGTTTCAAGGCTTTTCATCTCGCTGATGGCGGCTGGAAGACGCGTCAGTTCGGTGCCAATTAGGGACAGGACGCGTACGTTGCTGAATCCTGCGAGAAACCCGCTGAGGCCCGTTCCAGTGGTCACTCGATCCATGATCAGCGCGCCAACGTGGCTGAAATCAGCCGTCAGGTGAGGTAGATCGCCGATCAGCAGCGCCGGCAAAGACAGCTCATAGAGGCCTCCGTCCAGCGTTAACATCCGCGGCGTTTCTCGACGCCAGCATCGAATGATCTGAATCGCGATGCGAAACCTGGCCAGTTTAGTCACCTTGACTCGCGGCGCATCTGGCCCTTGATACCAGCTATCACGCACCACCCATCTCTGTAGCGTTTCACGCAGATTGAAAAATTCCACCCGTAGCTGCTCGAGTCGTCTAAGTACCATCAGCTCGTCGTCACCCAGACGCTGGAGAAACTGATTGATCTGTTCATGGGAATACGCCGGATAAAGCTCCTGTGCTCTTTGCTGCAGTACAGTAGTGCCGGCACTGATCCTGTTTCCAACGGACGCTTGGCGCAAAGGTTTTTGTTGAACACGATCGGCCAGACGCATTGGTGATTTGTAACCATGGCGGATGGGCGAATTGCTCAACGCCAGATGAGCAAACTCGCGCCGCTGAAGGGCCATTGTGGTGATTTTCTCCCGCAACGTTGTGGCGCCATCGGCGCCGGCGACGCCCAAAGCTGTGCGGCGGTTCGGTGACAAGCCTTGCCAGAGAGCCTGAAAGAAATGCTCACGTGTCCGCCCCGGCAGCAAGGTGACGCGTTCGAACTTTTTGTCCAGCACCTCGTAGGCATACCCATGGGCGAGAATCTGAAAATGCTCTCTTGCTGATTCATTCCCGAGTTCAGCCAGCACATCCTCTGTTCGCGTGCCATCAAGTATCTGAACGTGAATGCCAGCGCTCCACCCGGGAAGATTTTCCAGTGCATCCAACACCAGTCGGCCAGTGTCTGTTGTACTTGCAGCATCGAGGTAAAAACCTTCGAAAGCGCGGTTTTCGCGCACCACCTGCAAATAGCGCCGAGCCTCCTCGGCCTGGCGAAGCGGCACATGCCCCGCCTCCAACTCAAGTAGCTCATGAGCATCGGCATACCACACCAACTCATTGGCAAAAGCACCAGGCAAGTCAGGAAACAGATCCACCAGCAATGCAGACTGTTGGCTCAATGTAGGCCTGTTACGTTCATAAATAATTTGGATCAGATTGAAATTGTTGTCGATGGCGTGCTCAAGCACTATCTGACGCAGAGCCTCTTCCCCCCCTTCAGCGGCACTGACAGCCGAGAGCAGATGGTCGCGCTCCGACTCTTTAAGAGCCACCAGCACATCGCGGTAGAAATAACCTTTACTGAAAGCGTCGCGACTCACTTTGATATATCGGGTAACTGCCGCTCCCGATGAAAAGCTTTTGAGTGTCTGCCCAGTAAAATCGGTCATGTTCAATGCCGTATGCGCGGGCCACCGTGGCAGGGATGTCAGCAGATAAAGCTGCAGTTCTAGATCTGCCTGCAAAGCCGTCTGCAGCGTTTTCATCTGCGTGATAAAGCTGTTCACATACAGATCGGCATTGAACCGTTGTACGGTATCGTTCAATGCTGCGGGCGGGCTCCGGAGCTCGAGGATTGCCTGACGCAATTCATTTTCATGCACGCCGCTAGCGGTCATTGCCTCCATTATCAAAGCATCATCCAGTTGCGCCTCGCTGTAACCAAGACGCCTCAGCAGCGTCAGGCGATCCCATTCCTGCGGTAGCTCGGCATCATGACGCCAAGCGCCGGAACCATTGGTTTCAAGCAGAGGTGCGTACTCGTTCGGCAGTCGCGAGGGAGGCTGGAGTTCCCACATTTCAGTATCGAGTTGCGGGCGCACGGCATACAGATAAGATCCCAGTTTCAAATAGGCTTGTCCCGCCAGCCGACGCAGGCCCATTTCATCGGTTTTCAGCCAGGAGGGTAAGGCGATCGTCTGACGATAGGGTGCTATGTCCGGATCCCACAATCGCATTTTTCCGCTGGACATTTTGATTTGACGGAGCCGCGCAATTACCCCGTCGCTCTTGAGGGTTTTATACGCGGCGGAGATACCGGCCTGCCCCCCGGCGAGCACCGTAGCGAGGATCAGGTTCTCCATTGTGTCGAAGAAATACTCAGTCGCCTGTTCCTGGTCGCCTTGCACCCAGCTTTCGATACCGAGGTAAACACCTTGCAGTAACTGGAATGCGGTGACCGCCAGCAGAACTTCACCGACCCCCGGAATAAATGACGCCGCAAACAGTGCCAGATCAATGCCTACCGTTTCGTAGGTTTCAAGCCGAGCCAGTCGCTCTTTCTCATCTTCATCGCCTGTCGGCACCACCAACCGGCGCGCGTTGCTCTTGACCAATGCAAGGCGGTGTAGAAAAAGACCAGTCAATCCGTCCCCGTTCATGTCCTGGGTGGTGAGTCGTAAAACGGTCGCTTTTTTGGGCAAGGGAGATGCATTGGATGGCTCAAGCAGACGCGCTTTTATCTCGGTACGAAAAACGACTTGCTCCTCCAGTGCAACGAATCGTAAAAAGTACTCAAGGAATTCCGGAAGCCAGAACCGAGCGCTTAGTCGAACCTCCAGCCTAAAAAAATCTGCAAACTCCTCAAGGGGTTGCTCACGATTACCCGGGAGGTAGAGGATCCAGCGTTTGTCATCAGTTTTCAGCTGAAGAACCATCACCCCGTAGATGGTGCAGTCCAGCAACTTGAGGGAGTGAAAACTGAATACCTCCTGAGAGAACCCGTCAGCGTCACTTTGCGCCAAAGCGCCCCGTAATCGCTGATGGGTATCTGCCGAGATGTACTGTTTCATCAGAGAAAGCTGCATATCGACTTCAAGACTGCGTCGCGAATGAGTCACGCAGGCTTTTTGCGCCAGCGGATCGCTCTCAAATATCTGCGTCAGATGTTCCTGATATTGCTTTCCAAAATCCTGGTTTCGACATAAAAGCGCAAACTCATGGGGTTTTATTGGCAAAACACGGTTGCCTTGCCCGGGGATGTGTTCTGGCAAGTAAATCAGCGAGTCAGCATGATAGTTATCGGCGGTTGTTTCGCCTGATGTGAAGTTTTCGCAGGCTGCCCGCACGAGATCCCTGGCTAATGGAAGAACTAGCTTGCGCCTCAGTCCCAGCAGGCTGGATGTAGATCTGACGTGCTGAAAAACGCCACCCGTGATATCCAGTGACTCCTTGAGTTTTTCGGACAATGCCCGCGTTAACTTTACGGTGACAAAACGATCGGGGTCTTGCAGTTTCTCGAATACGTTGCGCGCCTTGTCTTTAGAGGCAAAACTGGCGATCAACGTGTCATACAGTGCTTTTCGTTGTGCAGAACTGCTTAGCGTGAACCACGCCGGTAACTCCGCGCTCTTGAAGAATTCGAAGAAAACGCCTTGCTCGTGAGGTGTCATTGCGACACCCGGTATCGTATTGACCGTCATGATTGTGCCCCCCCATCGATCGGCGCCCTTCTGACTGGAGACGGAATAAACGCGGAGATTCGCTCTTCAATCCGTAAAAAATCAGTGAATGGGTCACTGCCTTCTGGCGGTGACAACTGCAAATCCTGAAACAGGTACCGACACAGTTCGCTAGATGAATCCATCTCCTCAATCATGTGCCAGACACGACTCTGCAACGGCGCATAGTTAACGAAGTAATCTGCAGTACGCGCCATCGTTCCGAAAATACCGAAGAGGCGCTCACTTCCAGATTGAGAGGCAATCCGCGACCAACTCGCGCTGAGTTCGACAGCTCGCTCGGGGCGTAATCCGGTGACCCATGAATCTGGCAGATACAAGGTATGCGTCGGTGCAGCCAGCCACACGTTAATACCGGTCTGCTGTCGATGTTCAACCACCCAGCGCAAACTATCCAGGTCGATTAGCGGGTTACCCGAGAGCAATAAATTGCCCTCAACCACAGACTGTTTTCGAACAGTTTCCGGAATGCGAAGCAAGTGGTTGTCACGCAAATCCAGACGTTCCAGGTAGGGAATGTCGAAGATGCCAATGGGACTTACCGTGAGGCCGGATGCGCGTAAATTGATCTGACGCAATTGCGGCATGTCCACCAACAAGGGGGGAATGCCTAGCGGGTTATCGCTCATATCGATGTAGCGCAGCTGCTTCAACCCGGCAACTTGCCCCGCCGTGGTTTCGGTCAACGTCAGACCGGTGGAGCGCAGATTGAGCACCTCCAGCTGACTCATCTGGCCAATCGCTGGCGGCAATGTACCGACTTCCTGTCCAAGCGCATTGAACAAACGCAGATCGACGTCCTTCATGTTCAACCAGCGCAGGTTGGGAAAACACTCAAGAAAGCCATTGAGACTGCCCCGCTGAGCAAGATGGAAGCCAGGCATGGACAGCGATATCACGTCACGAAACTTGATGTTGATTTGCGGCAGGCTGTACATCGGGTCAAACGCCATGTCCAGATGGAAACCGACAAACTGGCCACTCTCAAATACCAGGCTCTCCGGGCCGCTACGCCCTTGCCAAATGGAGATCAGTTCATCAGCGAGCTCGTAACGGTTCTCTCGCTCCCGATCCATTCGGTTTTCGATGCGAGCGTCGTTTTCGTCTTCAATTTCAACAAGGCCCATGCCCCGCGACAGCCCCTCCTCTTCGGTCAGCAGTTCGACGTCCATATCATGGATATCCCAATGGATGTCTTCGATCCACTCGCTGATATCAGCACCCAACTGCTCCATTTGCAGTCTCAGTCGATCTATTTCAATTTGTGCACCGTCTCCAAAAATCCTCAGGAACTCATCCGCCTGGGCATCGGAAATGGCTGGATAGAGCTCTTTGACCTGAAGCCGCATCACTTGACGGGAAAACTCGGCGTTTTGTGCGGTTGCGGGAAAGCCACCACCTCGCAATCCGGAAAAGTGAAAACTCGCCCCGGAATCCATCCGGTGCAGTCCAATCATCAATTCGGAGTGCGTGAGCGCACCTTCGCGGATCTTCGCCTGAAAATCCGCGAGTTGATCTTCGATACGCAAGCCAATTGCCACGCGCTGTTCAGCCGTCAACGCATTGAGCAGGCACTGTTCGAAGGGCACATTGGGCGTCTTGATCAATTGTATTTTCAAGGTTGCAGAGGGCAGTCCGATGCTGTCGACGATCCGGCTGCCGATGCCCCCCTCCAGTACTTCGATTCGCATGTGCAAAGGCCAGCCGGACAAGCGCTCGAGCGTGTGTAGCACCAGCACATCGTTGTCGACGCTGCTCGTCGACTGAAGATAAAGCCCCTCGTAGGCGCGACAGGTTCGGATGTGCTGCTCATACTGGCGCGCCTTGTCACTCAACCGGGCAAAAACGCGCTTGATGTCCTCCAAGGTATGCGGCGCATCGATGTCGATCCCGGAACGGTAGAGGAACTGCTCCACCGCGCATTTCGGAAGCGTTGGGTATTGCTGACGAAACAGCTGGATCCACGGATTGTCCGAGTGCTGCAAGGCTTCATAACGCTGGCGAAACAGTTCGGCCCTGTCGTGCTGCACCTGGCCGGCTTCAACCGAGCCCTCCGGAAGCGCATCTGCGGCTTGTTGCAAATCCTGATCGATCGCAAAACGGTCGATGGTGTCCTGCAAAATAGGTGTTGGCGCTCGCCCGTCTGTACGAAGCAGTCGTAGAGCATCGTCGCTGACGCCACTGACATGGCGAATCTGCAACAAAACGTCGTGGCTGAATCGCTCGACGCTTGGCCCGATGCCGCGCATCAGGGCAATGCGCTCGGCAACGGGCACGGTTACCGGTGACTCAGTCGCCACGGCGGTATCTTCGGAGCCTACCGGTGTCATGACCCGCTCATGCGGTACGCTTTTGATACTTGCCTGCTCAGTGGCCGCAGTCGCCCCGGCAGTCAACAGCGGCAGCGCGTTCAGCAAACCGAATACAGTACGGGTGATGCCTTGCGACCGTTCGGTTGAGGTCGTTGCATCAACCGTTTCCGCCAACCCGTAACCGGCATCGATAAGACCCGCCAGTGCCAGCAAGCCCTCGCCACCGGGGATCAATAAAGCCAGCGGCCCGTAACGATTGAGCCATTGCACCAGCGGCTCGACCACTGCGCTCAATTGCTCGCGATTGACCTGGGCATCGTCATGGATCGTGGCGATGCTGTCGAGCGCGGCCTGTTTCATCGCGAGTACCATCTGCGCGAAAGGGTCTGTGTCGACCGTGACTTTCTGCAGGTTTATATATTCAGCCGGATCCCAGTAACCATCGTTGTTGAAAAAACCGGCAGACGTGGTCAGAAGATGCTGGCGAGGGAACATCGCCATCCCCTGCAAAGCGGTGACAACACCGGCGTGCAGAATGCCATCGGCCCGTTCATCTTCGATGTAGTGCGCCGCCAAAGCTTGAGTTGTTTCGCTGGTGCCTGCGGCCTCTACCACCCAGCGTCGTAATGCTTGCAGGTCGACGAATTCGTGAAAAGGTGATGAGTTACCGGGGATATACAGCAACCTGCGATCGTGACCAGGCAGAGCGAAGCACCAGATATCAGTCGAGTCGTATCGGTAGATTCGCAATCGACTGAATTCGATCTCTCGCGAAGCAACAAATCGCTCTTGCAGTTGCTCAAGCGTGAGCGTTTCCCAGGTTTGTTGCGCGTCCAGCCCGGCACCGCGCAATGCCAATTTTAGTCCCTCGTCCGAGAGGCTGTGTTCTTGATGCTGCAAATACGCAGCCATGACATAAGCTGACTTGACCCCTGTTTTTAATGGATACCCGTCGGTTGCATTGATGTCTGTGTCGGATGGCCAGGTCTGATTGACGTAGTCGCCGTAGCGGGTCTTCAGCTCCAGCGTCCAGACCCAGCGTTTGAAATCATGAGGTGTCAGCGCCAGTTGTGTATCCGATGCATAGCGCTGGGGGATGGTTTGGCGGTAGATGCCTTCGTAGTCGCGATGACCGCCGCCGGGAAACGACGTTTCATCGATCTCGGCAATGGCTATTTCTGGCCCTACCGGTGGCGGGGTGTACAGGCCAAAGACGGTCTCGCCAAAACGCCCGGCGCCGACCGTTTGTTGGTTGGTCATGGCCGCCTGTAGCAGGCTTTCCGTTCTGATCAGACGGCCTTGATGAATGCCATTGAGCGAGGGATAACCACGAAAATCATATTGCAAATACGCCAGTTGTGACGTCGTCGGGGCAATGTCCTTGCCCCAGCGATTCTCGATCAAGTTACGGGTGAAGCGGGTAGCACTGCGTGGCAGCGCTGTTTCCAGTTCCGAGGCCCATTGTTCATGTCTGAGCCGGCGGTTTTTTCCGTTTTCCGTCATTCTCTGCAATCCTTTGCATCGCTATAGGAGTTATCAGCCTATAGGGTGCGCGGCGAGAAAAATGCAGGACGTTTCCGCGATGGGCGAGGAAATTTCGCTAGGGGGGATGGGTGTTCAAGATCAAAAGATCGCAGCCTGCGGCAGCTCCTACATGGGGATATCTGTAGGCGCTGCCGCAGGCTGCGATCTTTGCGGACGAGCCGCTAATTACCAGAAGCGTTGTTGGGTCAAACGACTCCACCAGCTCAGCAACACGCGATCGACCGAACCGCTGGCCGCCATGCCGATGCGCTCTTGCAGGCTCTTACGCTCGGTGTAATGCAGGTGATAAACCTCGGACTTCTTCGCGCGTTCAGCGAGATACTCGTCACTGGTCTTGAGTTCGTCGACCAGCTGTTTGTCCAGCGCTGCCACACCGAGCCAGACTTCACCAGTGGCGACTTCGTCGATCGCCAGTTGCGGGCGATAGCGTGCCACGAAGTTCTTGAACAGTTGGTGAGTGATGTCGAGGTCTTCCTGGAATTTCTCGCGGCCCTTCTCGGTGTTTTCGCCAAACACGGTCAGGGTGCGTTTGTATTCGCCGGCGGTCAGCACTTCGAAATCGATGTCGTGCTTCTTCAGCAGCCGGTTGACGTTGGGCAACTGCGCGACCACACCAATCGAGCCGAGGATCGCAAACGGCGCGCTGATAATCTTCTCGCCAATGCACGCCATCATGTAACCGCCACTCGCGGCCACCTTATCGATGCACACGGTCAGCGGCACGCCGGCTTCGCGGATACGCGCCAGCTGCGAGGACGCCAGACCATAGCTGTGCACCATGCCGCCGCCGCTTTCGAGACGCAGGACGACTTCGTCTTTCGGTGTCGCGAGAGTCAACAGTGCAGTGATTTCATGACGCAGGCTTTCGGTAGCCGAGGCTTTGATATCGCCGTCGAAATCCAGCACAAACACCCGCGCTTTGGCGTCAGGTTTGTTCTTCTGCTTCTTCTCGGTTTTCTCGGCTTTGGCCTGGCCCTTGCGCAGCGCCTTGAGCTGATCCTTGTCGAGCAATGTCTGCTCCAGGCGTTCACGCAGGCCCTTATAGAAATCATTAAGTTTGCTGACCTGCAACTGACCGGCCGATTTGCGCCGGCCCTTGCTGCGCAACGCGGCAAAACTGGCGAGCACCACCAGAATGGCGATCACCAAAGTAACGGTCTTGGCCAGGAAACTGGCGTATTCGGTGAAAAACTCCACAGAGACTCCTTAAAACAATGCGCGGATGCGAAACACACGCGGGATGACGCCAGCATACCCATGCGCCGGCTCGTCGGCCAGCCGTGAAACCTCTGGCAACACGCCTGTAACGGGCATTTCAAACAAGCGTATGTTTTTTCATTGACAGCTCTCCGTCATCCTCATAACCTCGCCAAACCTTCAACGTACCGGGATGACGCGGACGTGGGCAGCATCTATCTGATTCGACATGGCCAGGCCTCCTTTGGTGCAGACGACTATGACGTCCTGTCGCCGACCGGTGTACGCCAGGCAGATATCCTCGGTCAGCACCTCGCTGAACTGGGGATCAGCTTTGATCGTTGCATTGCCGGAGACCTGCGTCGTCAGCAACACACGGCCACCAGCGCACTGGAACAGTTCAGCGCTAAAGGCCTCAATGTGCCAACGCTGGAAACCGATGCCGCGTTTAACGAGTTCGATGCCGACGCGGTGATCCGCGCCCTGCTCCCGGCGATGCTCGAAGACGAACCGGAAGCGCTCGACATCCTGCGTAATGCCGCGCAAAACCGTGGCGAGTTCCAGCGTATTTTTGCCCTGATCATCGAGCGCTGGCTGGCTGGCACGTACGACACGCCGGGGCTGGAAAGCTGGCTGGGGTTTGTCGAGCGGGTTCAGGGCGGGCTGCATCGCATTCTCGATCTGGCGGACAAAAACCAGAAAATCGCCGTGTTCACTTCCGGCGGCACCATCACTGCCCTGCTCCACCTCATTACACAAATGCCTGCCAGACAGGCCTTCGAACTGAATTGGCAAATCGTCAACACCTCGCTCAGCCAGCTGAAATTCCGCGGCCGCGAGGTGGCACTGGCTTCCTTCAACAGTCACGCACATCTGCAACTGCTGAAGGCCCCGGAACTCATCACTTTTCGCTGAGTCCGGATGACTGTCACCCTTGCTGTAACCACCCAGCTCCTATGACCAAAAAAAGGATCGAATCATGACCTCCGTAGCTGATGCCGTAAAAGCAATGCAAGCCAAGTTCAACCCAGCCGCTGCTGCCGGTCTGGATCTGGTCTTCGGTTTCAACATCACTGACGAAGACAAGCAATACTCGCTGATCGTCAAAGACGGCACCTGCGACATCCAGGAAGGCGAAAACCCGGACGCCAACTGCACGCTGGTGCTGGACAGCGAAACCCTGAAAGGTATCGTCAGCGGCGAAACCGACGGCATGCAGGCTTTCATGGGCGGCAAGCTGCGCGTTGAAGGCGACATGATGCTGTCGATGAAACTGTCCGAACTGTTCCCTGCTTAATAGCAGCGTTCAGCGACACAAAAATCCCGCCCTTTGTGGCGGGATTTTTGCGTTCATGAGTTGGAGAAATGGTCAGTTCAGCGCCAACTCTTCCAACAATCGGGTATCCAGGCCGAAACGCTCCTGCGAGATCATGCGGAACTGCCCTTCGGCCAACTCGCAGCTCACCAGCAAATTCCATGAGTGCCGGGTCGCCGCCGAGGGCACCAGCAAGAAAGGGTGTTCGGCGAGTAACGCATCGGCAAAATCTTGCTGATTCGGTGAAGTCCGTGCAGGACTCATCCAGTAGGGATTCGGCAATTCTTCCGGCTGGACGACCCGAACCAGGGCCTGATCGGATATCTCAAAGCACGTAAGGACATGGGGTTTTGTATCCAGACGATTAAAACTGCCGTGTGCCGCCACTTCGAGAATGGCCGTGGACGGATCGACTGACGCGTATACAACACGCCGTCCCGGACGGTTCCAGCGTCCCCCCTTACGCTCGGAGCCAATGCCACTGCTCCACGTGCATTTGTAGGCTTCCGGGTCGACACGCCAGGCAAACCAGCGATCATCCCAAGGCAGCGGGTTCATTGATAAACCCCGTATTTTGTCCGGTGCAGGTAGGCGTCGACCACTTGATAACCGAAAGGATTCTCGACCAGTTCAATCGGTTTGTAGCCGTTGAGCCATTTGGTCGGCTTGCGCAACCATTCTTCGGCCTCCGCCTGACCGTCGAATACCTCGGTGGCAACTTCCAGCACATGGGCATATTGAAAGGCAACCATGCTTTGTTGCTGGCTGAGCAGGAAGGGTTTGCTGTCTTTGAGCAAGCGCCGCACGGTTCGGATGGATTTGCCGGTGATCATCTGAACAAGCTCACCCTCCTGGTAAAGCTCAGAGGTGGCGATCAGATTGACGACGTCCTGCAGTTCAAAACCTTGCTGCGTGTACCGGATGATAAACATAGGGTCTTCACCCCACTCCCTGCCGCGCAAGAGTACGTCGACAGGTTTGCCTTCGACCCGCTTCAGCCCCGTAAACCGAAGCGGTTTAGCAGTGGACATCGCATTGGCCTCCGAGGGGCACCTGGCTCGAACATCGCGCCAAAAATAGCGAGGGTGATAACGCGCTGCGTCGTTTTCAACGTGTATGTTTTGCATAATCCATCCGTTGTCAGGGGCCCGAACGTCCGAGCCGTAAGCGACTTCAATGTCACGTTCGATGTTATAGAACAGGCGTCCGACGACCAACCTGAAACAGTTGTCGGAAATATCCCGGTATTTGCGAAAAACACTCCGGCATCCGTAGGACGTTACTGGCGGTCAATACGCACGCACGCCAGTAATCATCGGGAAACGCTGACCCTGATCAGATCAGTCCCCTCTCCCCCTGGGAGAGAGTTAGGGTGAGGGGCTTTTGCCCTTACAATACGCCGACCTCCCAAACCGGCCCGCCCATGGACATCGACCTCGCTCGCACCTTTCTCGAAATCGTCCGCCACGGCAGTCTCGCCGCCGCTGCGCAGAAGCTGTTCGTCACACAAACAGCGATCACCGCCCGCGTGCAAAAACTCGAAAGCCAACTGGGCAGTACGCTGTTCGTGCGCAACCGCGCCGGGGCAAAACTGACGCCCAACGGCGAAGCGTTCGTGGTCTATGCCAATCAACTGGTGCAAACCTGGGAAGCCGCGCGTCGTGATCTACCGCTCCCCGAAGGCCTGCACAACGTGTTGCACATCGGTGGCGAAGTCAGCCTGTGCAATCCGCTGATGCTCAGTTGGGCCGCTGAACTGCGCGAGAAAATCCCCGGGCATGCCCTGCGCATGGAAATTCGCGACGGTGAAAACCTGCTGCGGCAGCTCGAACTCGGCGTTCTTGACGCCGCGCTGGTCTATCAGCCGGAATACTGGCCGGGGTTACAGGTCGAACAAGTGCTGGAAGAGAAACTGATTCTGGTACGCGCACCCGAGCGTCCCGATCCCTACGTTTACATCGACTGGGGCCCGGATTTCCGTCGTCAGCACGACGCCGCCTTGCCGGAAAAAGCCAAAGCCGCGCTGAGTTTCAACCTCGGCCCACTGGCCCTGCAATACATCCTCGAACACGGCGGCAGCGGCTATTTCCGTACCCGCGTGGTGCGCACGTATCTGGAAAGCGGCGCGCTGGAAGCGGTGACCAAAGCCCCGGAGTTCAGCTACCCGACGTATCTGGTGTATTCACGCGATCGCGACTCGGCGACGTTGCAACAGGCCTTCGACCTGCTGCGCGAGGTGATCCACACCGATGACGACTGGTCGCAACGCTGGAACCCACTGAGCTGATCCAGCCGTTTTACACCGAAGCATGGCGCATGTGACCTCAAGGTTCGGCCTGCACAAACGGCCGGATCGGCTACGCTGCCGGGTATAACAACGATACCCGCAGGTGAACGCAGTGAGGCAGACCACCGAGGCATTTCGCAGCCGCTACCGTGCTGCCATTCATCCGCGCTACAACCCGTGGCTGCACGGGGTTTTCGTGCTGCTGTTCGGCGTGCTGGCCATCGCCGGGTTCTGGGGCACCGTGCAGCAAGTGCGGCCGCTGGAATGGCTCACCGTGCCGTTGAGCTTGTTGCTGTTCAACTTCGGCGTGTACATGGTTCATCGCCTTCTCGGCCACCATAAAAAAGCCTTCGCGAAGATGTTCTACGCCCGGCATGCCGGCGATCATCACAGCTTCTTCACCCCCGGCCACATGACCTATGACAGCGCCCGCGACTGGCGGGTGATTCTGTTCCCGGCATGGCTGATCGTCATTCACACGCTGCTGATCACCCTGCCGCTGTGGTGGCTGATCGCGCAGGTGAACGCCAATGTCGCCGGGCTCTTCGCCGGGTGCATGGTGCTCGGTTACCTGACTTACGAAGTGTTCCACGCCTGCGAACACCTGCCGCCAAACAACCCGCTGACACGCTTGCCGTGGATCCGGCAGATGCGCCGTTTGCACGAGTTGCATCATCGTCGCGAACGCATGCAGGAACGTAATTTCAATATCGTTTTCCCGCTGATGGACTACCTGTTCGGCACCCTTTACTGGGAGTCGGAACCCGCCCCTTTGAGCTATTCGACAATGCCCATGACCCGCCTGCAGCACCAGATCGATATCGCCGGTGAGCCGATTGCCGTGCTCGCCTACGCCGCCAGCGTTAACCGCTGGCCGGAGTGGCATCCGTCATCGCTGAAGATCGACGGTGCACACGGCCCGCTGCATGCCGGCTCGCGTTTCGAAGAGGATATTCATGCCGGAGGTCGCGCAGGGCATTTGCGCTGGGAGGTCACCGAATACCTGCCGGGCCGCCGCTGGTGCGCGCGGGCTCAGGGCGATCATGGCTTGTCGTTGCTGCTGACGTATGAGTGCGCGGCCGAAGGTAACGGCACGCGGTTTGTGCGCACGCTGGATTATCGCTTTGAAGGTTTGGGCATGCGCATCGCCAATCACCTGCTGCTCAAACGCCGGATTGATCGCGAATCGGCGGCGTCGATGTTGGCCTTGCGCGACATGGCCGCTCAGCACCTGGACTCGGCGAGGGCCAGCGCGTGAAGGTGCGGCACGTTGTGTTGTTACTGCTCGTCATCGTCATCGGATATTTACTGCTGATGCCGACCAAAATCGAACCAGTCGCCTGGTCGCCGCAGCCCGCGCCATCGCTGAAAGAAGGCCCCTACGCCGAGAACCAGAAACTCAAAGGCGCAGCGCAAGTCGGGCCGAGCGATATCGAAGGCCCGGAGGCGCTGTTGCTGGAGGAGGATTTCCTGATCACCGGCCTGCATGACGGCCGACTGATCCGCACCAGCCTCGATGGCACGCAGCGCCAAGTGCTGGCCGATACCGGCGGGCGTCCGCTGGGATTGGCTCGGCATCCGAACGGCATGCTGGTCATTGCCGACGGGGTGAAAGGCTTGCTGTCGCTGGATGCGCAAGGGCAATTGATCCCGCTGACCACCGCCGCCAATGGCTTGGCCTTCGGTTTCACCGATGATGTGGCGATCGATGCGCCCGGGCATTTCGCCTATTTCAGCGATGCGAGCAGCCGTTGGGGTTACGGCCATGACGGCGAGGCGATCATCGAGCACGGCGGCGACGGGCGTTTGCTGCGCTATGACTTTCAAACCGGCAAGACCAGCGTGTTGCTGGACAAACTGGAGTTCGCCAACGGCGTGACCCTCGGCCCGGACGACGCCTATGTGCTGGTCAATGAAACCGGGGCTTATCGCATCAGCCGCTATTGGCTGACCGGGCCGAAAGCCGGGACTCACGACCTGTTTATCGATAATCTGCCGGGGCTGCCGGACAACCTCGCGTTCAATGGCCGTGACCGGTTTTGGGTAGCGCTGTATGCGCCGCGCAATACGCTGCTGGACGCCACGGCGGGGCATCCGTTCCTGCGCAAGATGATCGTGCGGGCGTTGAAGCTGATGCCGGCGCCGGTGGACAAGCGCGGGTTTGTGCTGGGGCTGGATCTGGACGGCAAGGTGATTGCCAATTTGCAGGACGCCAGCGATGGCAATTATTCGCCGATTACCACGGTTAGGGAGTATGGGCAGTGGTTGTATTTTGGGTCGTTGAAGGCGACGCATATGGCGCGGATGTCGTTGGATGCGGCGTTGAAGTGAATCTGGTGGATTTTTGTTGAATAGATAGACGCCTTCGCGGGCAAGCCTTGCTCCTACAGTTGAATTGCAATCATCTGTAGGAGCAAGGCTTGCCCGCGAAGGCGTCAGTCAGTTACTGGATTTATCGAATTTGTCGGGATCTTCGTCTTCCGGCAAATCCTCATCCGGCTCTTCCGGATTAGCCGTCGTGTGCGCCGGGCTATTCGGCTCAGGATGCGTCGGAACCGGGTCAAAAGCGCCCTGCTCTTCACTGGGGAATTTGGGATCGTTCATAAGGCACCTCGCAAAGAGTCGATGATTGAAGACTCTGAACATTCGAGGTGCCGGTCGGGGCTGTCGTTCCAGTCAATCCGCAACCGATGGTCGGCGGATCAACCCGCCTTCAGGATCGCGCCTGCAATTGCTCGACAATCTTGTCTTTGACCTGCAAGCGTTTCTCTTTGAGTTTTTTCAGCGTGTCATCGCTGGGCGCATCCGAGGTCGCCGTCTCGGCCTTGACTACATCGGCGTCTGCCTGGGAATACTTGTTGATCAGTGCGTCCAGATGTGGATCCGCGGTGCGTTTTTGCTGGATCTCTTCCTTCGTAAGCTTCAAATCCTGTAACAAGTCATGAGTCACCGGCATGGAACACCTCCGTCAATTGATCGGCTGGCCCGCGCGACCGATTGCGCTGGCCAGTTATCAGAATGGCCTCGGTTGGGGCGTTCTGTCGACCACCTGTCAGACCAGCGGTGCCCGTTCGTCGCCCTGTCGCAAATGCGATAAAACCTTTAAACGTCGCGCTGCCTCCATTGAGTATCACCAACAAAAACCTGCGTGGAGATACACCAATGGACGGATTCAACTTGCGTCATCTGTTTTTGGCTGTCGCTTTGAGCACCGGTATGGGCAGCGCTTTCGCCGCGACCGACAATGACTTCGTCGATAACGCCGCCGCCGGTGGTATCGCTGAAATCGAAGCGAGTCGCCTGGCCCTGGAAAAGAGCTCATCGGCCGACATCAAAGCGTTTGCCAACATGATGATCACTGACCATGGCAAGGCTAACGATGAGCTGGCGAGCATTGCCAAGGCCCACGATATCGAAGTGCCGGACACCACGACGCTGGTCAAACAGGCCAAGGAAAAAATCCTCGACATGCGTGATGAGTCGTTTGATGCGGCCTACGCCAACAATCAGGTGAAGGCGCACGAAGAGACCATTGAGCTGTTCAAGAAACAGGCGAATACCGTGACGGATGACAAGGTCAAGGGCGCGACTGAATTGAAAGCGTTTGCGCAGAAAATGTTGCCGGGGCTGGAGAAACATCTGGCGGCGGCGAAAGAGCTGCAGGCCAAGCATCCTAGCAAGTAAAGGCTTTACCCTCACCCCAGCCCTCTCTCGCAGGGAGAGGGGGCCGACCGAGTTGAATGTTCGAGGTACGTCGACCTGAAAGGTCTGCATTGAACTCATGATCCAGACGCTAACTCAGGTTCAAGTATCGAAATCCAGAGTCGAACTCAGATTTTGAACAACACAAAGATCGGCTCCCTTCCCCCTCTACCCCTTGGGGGAGAGGGCTGGGGTGAGGGGGATCGATACAGACAACACCACCGTATCCAAGCGAATAAAAAAGCCGCATCCAAAAGATGCGGCCTCATCATTTACGCCCAACCTCAACCCCCATCCGTATCAATATCCGCATCCGTCTCCTCCCCGGGCTCCGCACGATCCGGCTTAGGCTCAAACCCCGGGCTGAACTCGTTGTCATTGTCCGTATGCTTGTTCTTCTGATCCACCGCCGGATCGGCGCTTTGCGCCTGACCGTCCTCACCCTGCTGCTGCGTCGGCGCAGGCTGCCCCGGCACTTGCGGATCGATCGCCGGATCGTTACGGTTGATTGGTTCGGAGGATTGATTCTGTTGCGGATTGGTTTGCTCGTTCATAATCACCTCGTTCGTCAAAGCAAGCGCGACTGAAACCAGCCGGGCCTTGAAGATTCGAAGCCTGCACCACGTCAACGTTCAAAACATCTCCACTCCCCGTCACGCCGACTAGAGTTACCGGGGCGTTCGTTGCGCCAGATCAAAAATATCCTGGCGGGATCGAACAACTATTTAGAACGGCAAATGTCGATGTCTTCGCGCCGATCAATTTTTATCGAATCGGCCCCAAATTCGTTACGGAGCAACAGGCACATGGCAGCACTGCAGAACAGCACACTCGATGCGATGAAAAACAAGCAAACGCAACTGCTGAGCGAATGGATCAACGGCCTGCAAGCCAGCGGTTCCACGCGCAATCTGAAAGAACACGACCTGCAGCAACAAACCTCCGAATTTCTGCAACTGGTGGTCAGCGGGCTCGAGAACGACAACGGCACCAACATCGCCACGCCGGGCTGGGAAGCCACCCGCCAGTTCCTCGAAAAGCTGTCGCACAGTCGCGCCCTGCTCGGCCAGGACTCGCAACAAACCGCCAGCTTCATTTTCGCCCTCAAAGGCCCGCTGTTTAACCTGCTGCAAGCTCACTACAAAGAACAACCGGCGCTGCTCGCCGAACAACTCTGGGAAATCTCCGAGCTGCTCGACGCGTTCGGCATGCACACCATCCGCACCTTCCAGAAATCCCGTGAAGCGGTGATCAAGCGTCAGCAGGAAGAACTGCTGGAGCTTTCGACCCCGGTGGTCAAGCTGTGGGACGGCGTGTTGGCACTGCCGATGATCGGCACCCTCGATTCGCAGCGCACGCAGGTGGTGATGGAATCGCTGCTGCAGCGCATCGTCGATACCGGCTCGGAAATCGCCATCATCGACATCACCGGCGTGCCAACCGTCGACACCCTGGTTGCGCAACACCTGCTGAAAACCGTGACCGCGATCCGCCTGATGGGCGCTGACTGCATTATCAGCGGCGTGCGTCCGCAAATCGCGCAAACCATCGTGCACCTTGGCCTCGACCTGCAAGGCGTGGTGACCAAAGCCAATCTGGCCGATGCGCTGAAACTGGCGCTGACCCGTTTGGGTACCACCTTCGTCAAAACGGCTTAAACAATGGAACGTATCCCGATCCTACAAATGGGCGACTTCCTGCTGGTGACGATTCAGGTCGACATGCACGACCAGCTCGCCCTCACCCTGCAGGACGATTTGTCCGAGCGCATCAGCAAAACCTCGGCGCGCGGGGTGTTGATCGACATCTCGGCGCTGGACATGGTCGACTCGTTCATCGGCCGGATGATCGGCACGATTTCCGGTCTGTCGAAAATCATGGACGCCGAAACCGTGTTGGTCGGCATGCAGCCGGCCGTCGCGATCACCCTGGTTGAACTCGGCATGACCTTGCCCGGCGTGAGCACGGCGCTGAACGTCGAGCGAGGGATGAAACTGCTGCGAGAACGAGTATTGCAACAATGACCGTACGCAGTAGCGGTACTCAACCGATCCATATCGAGCAAGACGTGGTACTCGCGCGTCAGACCGCGCGCAAGCTCGCCACCGAGTGCGGCATGCGCCTGATCGACCTGACCAAAATGGTCACGGCGGTCAGCGAGCTGGCGCGTAACACCATGGTCTACGGTGGTGGCGGCGACATGGACTGGCAGATTCTCGACGAGGATCACAAGGTCGGTCTGCGCCTGACCTTCCGCGACGAAGGCCCGGGCATCGCCGATATCAAACTGGCGATGACCGATGGCTGGACCTCCGGCAGCGGCATGGGGCTGGGCCTGACCGGCGCTAAACGACTGGTCGAAGAGTTCGAACTCGACACCGAACCCGGCAAAGGCACTCGAATAACGATTACCCGATGGACATGAATATCCGCTCCAGCCTGACCCAGGTGCTGCCGATCGAGGACAGCAGCCAGATCGGCTACGCACGACGTACCGCGCAGCAATTGGCCGAACGGCATGGCTTCGATGAGCGTGATGCCGGACGCGTTGCACTGGTGGCGACTGAGTTGGCGAGCAACGTGCTCAAGCACGCCACTCACGGTGAAATGCACCTGCGGGTGTTGCCGCGCCCTGATGGTTTCGGCATCGAAATGCTCGCCGTGGACCGCGCCCAGGGCTTTGATCTGGAGGCTTGCCTGGCCGACGGATTTTCCACCGGCGGCACCCAAGGCATCGGTCTCGGCTCGATTTCCCGCCAGGCCGAAGTGTTTGATGTGTACGCCGATAACCGTGGCGCCGTGCTGTTGGCGCGACTGTATCCGCGCGCTGACCGGGCGCCTGACATTCGCTTCGGTGTCAGCCAGCACTCGCTGCACAACGATCCCGCGTGTGGCGACGTCTGGCACCTGGCCTATGAGGACGGCAACATCAGTGCGTTGATCATCGACGGTCTGGGCCATGGCGAAGAAGCCGAACGCGCCGGCCTTGCAGGCGCCGAAACCTTTGCCCTGACACCCTTCGCCGAACCGGTCATGCTGATGGAAGATATGCACCGCGACATGATCGGCAGCCGTGGTGGCGCCGTCGCGTTTGCCCAGTTCGATGCCGGACGCGACAGGCTGACCTTTGCCGGCGTCGGCAACATTGGCGCCAGCCTGATCTCCGCCGACAAATCCCGCGGGCTGGCCTCGCACCCAGGCATTGTCGGTGTGCAATACCGAAAAGCCCGACCCTTTGACTATGCTCACGTGAACGGACATCTATTGATCATGTACAGCGACGGCTTGCAGTCCCGTTGGAACCTTCAAGACTACCCCGGCCTGGTGCACCGCCATCCCGCCGTGATAGCCAGCGTCCTGCACCGCGACTTCTGTCGCGGGCGCGACGATGTAACGGTGCTGGTCGTTGCCCTGGAGGCCGCCCATGGCTGAGTCGCCGATTCTCAACAGCGCCGAACAGGCCGCTCTGATTGCGCAGTTGCAGAGCGAAACCGCGGCCCTGCGCGAAGAGCTCGATGAAACCAATCAGGGCGTGCTGGCCCTGTATGCCGAACTCGACACTCAGGCTGAGGAGCTGCGCCAGGCCTCGGACTTGAAGAGCCGTTTTCTGTCGTACATGAGCCACGAATTCCGCACGCCGCTGGGCTCGATCCTGAGTATTAACAGTCTGCTCGCCGATGAACTCGACGGCCCGCTCAGCCCTGAGCAGCACAAACAGGTCGCGTTCGTCAGCACTGCCGCTCGCGAGCTCAGCGACATGGTCGATGACTTGCTCGATCTGGCGAAAATCGAGGCCGGGCGCATCACCATTTCCCCGGCGTGGTTCGACATGTTCGACCTGTTCTCGGCACTGCGCGGGATGTTCCGGCCGATTGTCGATGCCTCGGCGGTCGATCTGATCTTCGAAGAACCGATCGGCCTGCCGCGCCTGTACACCGATGACAAGAAACTCGCGCAGATCCTGCGCAACTTCATTTCCAACTCGCTGAAGTTCACCACCCGTGGCGAAGTGCGGGTGTCGGCGCGGCTCGAAGGCATCGACAAAGTGCGCTTTGCCGTCAGCGACACCGGTATCGGTATCGCTCCAGAGCTGCATGGCGCATTGTTCGAGGACTTTTCCCAAGTCGACTCACCGTTGCAGAAGCGTCTGCGCGGCACCGGGCTGGGACTGTCCTTGTGTAAACGCTTCGCGGCCCTGTTGGGCGGTGAAGTCGGGCTGGAAAGCACGCCGGGGGTCGGTTCGACCTTCTTCGTGATCATTCCGCTGGCGATCGCTCTGGAGAACGTCGATGAAACGTGACATCCGCCTGTTGATCGTCGACGACAACGTCGCCACCCGCTACGCCCTGCGCCGGCGCCTGGAACGCCACGACTACCAAGTGCTGGAGGCCGGCACCGGGACTGACGGGCTGGCGCTGATCGAGAGCGAACCGCTGGATGCGCTGATCCTCGACGTCAACCTGCCGGACATGAGCGGTTTCGACATTGTGCGCATCTTGCGTGCCGATGCGCGCACCGCGTTGCTGCCAGTGATCCACGTGTCCGCCGCCTCGATCCAGACCGGCGATATCATCACCGGCCTTGATGCCGGCGCCGATGCTTACTTGATTCACCCGGTCGACCCGGACGTGTTACTCGCGACCCTGCGCACGCTGCTGCGGGTGCGCGACACCGAAAACGCATTGCGTGAGAGCGAGGCGCGATTCCGCGAGATTTTCGCCAACGTCTCGGCACCGATTGCGGTGCTTGATGCGCATTTGAAAGTGCATGAATGTAATCACGCCTTCGCCCAACTGATTCTCGACAATCAGGATCCGCAAACCCTGCGCGAATGCTTCGCCGACGATCAAAGCGCAATCCTCAACGAACTGCGCCTGCGCCTGGTCGATGGCGAACGCTGGAAAGGCACGCTGAACATGCGCGTGCTCGGTGAGCTTCGCGAGACTGAATGGCAGATTTCGCCGTACCGTACGCCGGAGCTGAGCCTGGTGTTCGTCGAAGACGTCACCGAACACCGTCATCGCGAACGCTCGCACCTGGCGCGACTGGACGACACCACCACGCAACTGGCCAAGGAAGTCGCCGAGCGTGTGCGTGCCGAATCGCAACTGCTGCAAGTGCAGAAAATGGATGCGCTGGGCAAACTCACCGGCGGCATCGCCCACGACTTCAACAACCTGCTGACCGGCATCATCACCAGCCTGGAATTGATTCAGAAACGCGTGGCTGACGATCGACCGGAAAAGGTGCAGTTCTACGCCAAAGCGGCACTGAACTCGGCAATGAGCGCCGCCGCCCTCACCCATCGCTTGCTGGCCTTCGCCCGTCAGCAACCGCTGGACACGCGGCCGGTGGACATCAACGAGCATGTGCGTTCACTGGAAGAACTGCTGACCCGCACCATCGGCGAACGCATCAACCTCAAGCTTGAGCTGACCAGCAAACCGGCGATCGCGCTGGTCGACCCGGTGCAGCTGGAAAGTGCGGTGCTCAATCTGGTGATCAACGCCCGCGATGCGCTGCCGTCGGGCGGTAATGTCTGGGTCAACACTTACGCCGCTTATTCCCATGGCGATCCGAACCTGGCCGATGGCGCTTACGTCGCCCTGTCGGTGCGCGATGACGGCACGGGCATCGAGCACAATGTGATCGACAAGGTTTTCGATCCGTTCTTCACCACCAAACCGCTGGGCCAGGGCACAGGGTTGGGGCTGTCGACGATTTACGGTTTCGCCCGCCAGTCCGGCGGCGATGCGCACATTCGCAGCGTGGCGCGACGCGGTACCGAGGTGACAATCATGTTGCCGGCGACCAGCGATCCGACCGGTGCTGACATTCCGGCACCAGTGGTCGATCCGCAGGGCACCGGTGAGCATGTGCTGATCGTCGAGGACATGCCGTCGGTGCGGATGTTTGTCACTGAAGTGCTGGAGGATGCCGGTTATCGCTGCACCCAAGCGGCGGATATCGAAACGGCGCTGGAGCGATTGCAGAACGATGCGTCGATCAATCTGCTGCTGACGGATGTCGGTTTACCGCGCATGAGCGGGCGGGAACTGGCGGATGTGGCGCGGGGCTGGCGTGAGGGTTTGCCGATCCTGTTTATGACCGGGTATGCGGAAACGGCGATCAATCGGCAGGTGTTTCTCGGGACTGGCATGGACATGCTAGTCAAACCATTCCAGATCAGCGAACTGCTCGACAAAGTCCGCCGCACCCTCGACGGCGCCTGACAGACCCCTTTCGCGAGCAAGCTCGGCTCCTACAGTGTTCTGCGGTGTACTCGGAACCGTTGTAGGAGCTGAGCTTGCTCGCGAAGAGGCCAGCCCGGCTAGTAAACCTACCGGGTCAAAGCACGGGCCAAAAACGGCGCAGTCTTGCTCTTCTTGCTCGCCGCAACCTTCTGCGGCGTGCCCGCCACCACAATCCTGCCGCCCTGATCGCCCGCCCCCGGGCCGATGTCGATCACCCAGTCACTCTGCTCGACCACGCGCATTTCGTGCTCGACCACAATCACCGTATGACCCGCCGTCACCAGCGTATCCAGTTGTTCCAGCAACCGGTCAACATCGCGCGGATGCAATCCTGTGGTCGGTTCATCGAGCACATACAACGTCGCGCCGCGTTGATTGCGTTGCAACTCGGTGGCCAGTTTGATCCGCTGTGCTTCACCGCCGGACAACTCTGTGGCCGGTTGCCCGAGGCGCAAATATCCCAGGCCAATATCGCGCAGCACTTCCAGCGAACGACGAATCCCCGGCTGCCCGGCAAACACCGTCACCGCCTCATCGACCGTCAATTGCAGCACCTGCGCGATGCTCAAGCCCTCCCACAGCACCGCCAGCGTCTGCGGGTTGTACCGCGCGCCATGACAGGTCGGGCACGGCGCATACACGCTGGGCATAAACAACAATTCCACACTGACAAAGCCTTCACCCTCGCACGTGGCGCAACGGCCCTTGGCGACGTTAAAGGAGAACTGCCCGGCGTCGTACCCCGCCGAGCGCGCCTCGGGGGTGGCGGCGAACAGCTTGCGCACGTTGTCGAACAGCCCGGTGTAGGTCGCCAGATTGGAGCGCGGTGTGCGGCCGATGGGTTTCTGATCAACTTGCACCAGCCGTTTGATCGATTCCAGTCCAGCCGTGACCTGGCCGCTGCTGACCTGCGGCGCATCGTCTTCGAGGCTTAGTTCTTCCGCTTCGCTTTCAACCGTCGGCCGCCCCAGTTGCGCGCCGACCAGTTCGAGCAATGCCTGACTGACCAGACTCGATTTTCCCGAGCCGGAGACACCGGTGACCGAGGTAAAACAGCCCAAGGGAAATTCAGCACTGAGGTTGTTGAGGTTATTGCGGGTGATGCCATCAAGTTTCAGCCACGCCGTCGGCTTGCGCGCAGCGCGAGTTTGTCGCTGGGTTTCAGCAAACAGATAAGCGCGGGTTTGCGACTCTTTAATATCGGCCAATCCCGCCGGAGGGCCGCTGTACAAAACCTGCCCGCCCTTCTCGCCCGCCGCCGGGCCTACGTCGATCAACCAGTCAGCGCGGCGCATGGTTTCCAGATCATGCTCGACCACGAACAGCGTGTTGCCGTCCGCCTTCAGCCGCTGCAAAGCTTCGAACAGCGCCTCGCCATCCGCTGGATGCAAACCGGCAGAAGGTTCATCGAGCACATAGATCACGCCGAATAACTGCGAGCCCAATTGTGTCGCCAGGCGCAAGCGTTGCAGCTCACCGGACGACAACGTCGGCGTGCTGCGCTCCAGCGCCAGATAACCGAGACCGAGATCGGTCAGGGTGCTGACCCGCTCCAGTAGATCCTCGGCAATGCGCTGCGCCGCCAGACGCTTCTCCAGCGACAGGTTCGGCGTGTGTCGCACGTCCGGCGCACTCGCGTGACCACTGCCGCCGTGGGCCACCCTTTGCTGACGAGCCTCGCGGGTTTGCGCATGGCTCAGGGTTTCGCCGGTTTCTTCGGCGTGCTGCAGATAACTCTGCGCCGCCACAGGCTTCAACACTTCCGCCACTTGCAACAACGGCATCTGCGACAACTCACCAATGTCGTACCCGGCAAAGGTCACCGACAACGCCTCACGCTTAAGGCGTTTGCCGTCACATAACGGGCATGGACTGCCGAGCATGAATTGCGAAACACGCTTCTTCATCAGTGCACTTTGCGAATGGGTGAACGTGTGCAGGATGTAGCGACGCGCGCCGGTGAAGGTGCCCTGGTAGCTCGGATCCATTTTGCGCTTGAGGGCGACGCGGGTTTCTTCCGGGGTCAGCCCGGCGTACACCGGCACGGTCGGGGTTTCCTCGGTGAAGAGAATCCAGTCGCGCTGCTTTTTCGGCAGTTTCTTCCACGGAATGTCGACGTCGATGCCCATGGTCACGAGGATGTCGCGCAGGTTCTGCCCTTGCCACGCCAGCGGCCAGGACGCCACGGCGCGCTGGCGGATGGTCAGGTTCGGATCGGGCACCATCAGCGCTTCGGTGACTTCATAGACCCGGCCGAGGCCATGGCAGTCCGGGCACGCACCCTGCGGGGTGTTCGGCGAAAAGTCTTCGGCGTACAGCATCGCCTGCCCCGGCGGGTAACTGCCGGCGCGCGAATAGAGCATGCGGATCAGGCTCGACAATGTGGTCACGCTGCCCACTGAAGACCGCGTGCTTGGCGTGCCGCGCTGTTGTTGCAGGGCCACGGCGGGCGGTAGACCTTCGATTGAATCGACATCGGGCACGCCAACCTGATCGATCAGCCTTCTCGCGTAGGGTGCAACGGATTCGAAGTAGCGGCGCTGGGCTTCGGCGTACAAGGTCGAGAATGCCAGCGAGGATTTGCCCGAGCCGGACACGCCGGTGAACACCACTAGCGCATCGCGGGGGATGTCGATGTCGACGTTCTTCAGGTTGTGTTCACGCGCGCCTCGCACACGAACCATGCCGGCGGGCGCTTTCGAATTACGCTTGGAAGTCATTGGCGGGCCTTGATCGAAGAACAGAAAAAACGTCTATGACTAATGAGGCCTCATTGATTGCGGAGTTCATTGTGGTGAGGGGATTTATCCCCGTTGGAGTGCGAAGCACTCCCCTGCATTTTTCCAGTTGAACCGCATTCTCAGGGTTTACGACTGCTGCGCAGCCGAACGGGGATAAATCCCCTCGCCACAAGTAATTTCATTACACCTCAGGTAGTTTCTTTACACATCAGGTGACTCCCTTGAACCACAAATTCCCAGCACACAGGTTTCTGTATCAAGGGTTCTGTCAGTCAAGCATTAAGCACCGCACGAATCATCTGCAACATCGCTTCCGGGCTGTACGGTTTGCTCAGCAAATGCGTGTCCGGGCTCAACTGGTGATTGCGCGAGATGATGTCGCGGGTATGCCCGGAGGTGAACAGCACCGCCACCGCCGGTATCTGCACTTTGGCCCACGCCGCCAGATCCGAACTCTTAATCAACCCCGGCATGACCACGTCGGTAAAGATCAGATCCACCTCGATCCCTTCCAACAACATCTGCATCGCCACATCGCCGTTACCGGCCGTCAACACGCGATAGCCTTCCTCGCGCAGCAACTCGACCGCCGAGGCACGCACGGCGTCGTTGTCCTCGACCACCAGAATCGTCTCGTGCCCACCGCCCTGCTGTGGGTCGATGCTCGGCGCATCCTCGCGAACCGCTCGCAGACTGCGCGGGAAATACAACTGCACCCGCGTGCCCTCGCCGACCTGGCTGGCAATCTCGACATGCCCGCCACTCTGTTTGACGAAACCAAAGACCATGCTCAAACCCAGCCCCGTGCCTTGGCCATCGGCCTTGGTGGTGAAGAACGGTTCGAACACTTGCTCAAGTATCTGCGCAGGAATACCAGCGCCGGTATCGCTCACCGCCACGCGCACAAACTCGCCAGGGACGATGCCTTTACCCGCGCAAAACTCGCTGTCGAGCCTAACGTTGGCGGCACTCAAACCAATGGTGCCCTCGCCCTTCATCGCATCGCGGGCGTTGATCGCCAGATTGAGAATGGCGTTTTCCAGTTGATTGCGATCGACGTTGATGTGCCACGGCTCTGCCGGTAATTGCACATCGATCTGAATGGTTTCGCCCAGCGCGCGCTGGAGCAATTCGCCGACGCCATCGAAAATCTGCTGCGGATTGCACACCGCCGGCGACAGCGGTTGCCGGCGCGCGAATGCGAGCAGTTGCGAAGACAGTTTGGCGCCACGCTCCACCGCTGCCAGCGAGGCACTGACGCGGCGCTGCACGTTGGCGTTATCCGGTTCATGCCGAGCGAGCAAATGCAGATTGCCGGCGATGACTTGCAGCAGGTTATTGAAGTCGTGAGCCACGCCACCGGTGAGGCCGCCGATGGCTTCAAGCTTCTGCGATTGACGCAACTGTTCCTCAGCCGCAAGCCGCGCCTCGACTTCTTCGCCGACGCGTTGTTCGAGGTTGCGAGTAAATTTGAGCAGGGATTCTTCGGCGATCTTGCGTTCGTGAATATCGATCAACACGCCAGGAAAACGCAGCGGCTCGCCGTTCTCGTTGAACTCGCAACCGCCGCTGGCTAATACCCAGAGATAGCTGCCATCGCTGCGCAGCACCCGATATTCAGCGTTGTACGGCTCGCCGGTCTGCACCGAATGGGCGACGCGTTCCTGCACCCACGCGAAGTCATCCGGGTGGACGCGTGACTCGGCAACGTCCTGCGCCAGATCGCTCAGATCTTGATCTGCTGGATAGGAGAACGTTCGGGCGAAACGTTCGTCCGCCGACAGCCTGTTGTTTTTCACGTCCCAGACAAACGAGCCGAGCAACGCCCCGGCATTCAGCGCCAGACGCACCCGTTCGTTATCGGCGCGATAAGCGTTTTCAGCGGCCTGCCGCAGGCGTTCGGAATGCATGAATTCGGTGGTTTCGACCACCATCGCCATCACCCCGGCGGGCTGCCCTTCATCGTTGGCCACGGGGCTGTAATACAGATCCATCCAGACGTCTTCGGGGACGCCGTCGCGCAGCAGCACCAACTCTTTATTGCGAAACGACAAGGTGCCGCCCGCCAGGCAGGTGTCGACCACATGGCGATTGAATTCGGCGACTTCCGGCCAGCCCAGTTCTACCGGCACACCGAGCAGATACGGATGGCGGCCACCGGCAAATTCCGAGTAAGCGTCGTTGTAGATCATGTAGCCGGCGTGGCCCCAGAGCATGACCATGGGCAGCGGCGAAGCGAGCATCAATTGCACCGCACTGCACAGGCTCGCGGGCCAGGTATTGAGCGGGCCCAGTTCGGTGTGGCGCCAGTCGAACGCGCAGATGCGTTCGGCCATTTCGCCTTGCCAGCCATTACAGCCGTGGCTATCGGATAAAAACTGCATCGACTGACTCGGTGTCCTGTGGTGGTTGCCCGATAAATCGCGACGCCAGAACGACGCGACGCCCGTCTGTTTCGAGCGTCTTCAGTCGTATTGGTTTCATAAGAGGTATAGCCGATTTCGTCCCCGCTCGGAGACTAGACCCCGATCAGATGCTTGAGCGGATGGTAGCCAGTTTTCATCTTCGCGGCGACGTCGAGAATGGCTTTTTCGATGCCGTTCAGATGCATGCAGGTCAGCTCGATGGCAGCGCTTTGATTGCCGGCCTCGATGTATTCGATCAGGCGCAGGTGTTCGTCATCGCGGCACACTTCATGGCTGTCGTCGTCCAGTGCGGCGGCATACAGCGAGGCGCGCGAGATCAGCTTCTGGAACCAGTCGAGCAACACCGGGTTATTGAGGCTGCGCGCCAGTTTGATGTGGAACTCGCCGAGCAGATGAATCAACCGTTCGTGGTCACCGGCAGCGTGCGCTTCGTCTTCCAGCAATAGATGTTCACGCAAGTCCTGCATCGCCGCGCTGTCCTTGCGTCGGCACAGTTCAGTGACGATGCCGATCTCGATCAGCCGGCGGGTTTCGAACAGCGAACGGATTTCTTCATTGCTCGGCAATGACACCGACGCACCTTTGTTGGGCTCTGTGGTAACCAGGCCGTCGGCCTCCAATTGCTTCAACGCGGCGCGAACCGACGTGCGGCTCACATTGAATAAATCGGCCAATGAGGCCTCGCCCAGCTTCATCCCCGGGCGCAACGAGCGCTTGCTGATCGCCTCGTAAACCCCTTGGTAGACGCGGTCGACCGTGGTTTCCAGTTTCTTCTCGGTCATTCAAACACTCCTTTAGCGTCGGGCAACCAACCCCTGGCGATCGCTGGCCAAAGAAAAAGGGGGTTGCACACGCAGATTAATCCGGGTATTTCTAAATTGCATTCAGATATTGCATACAATAAATAGAGGATTGCACCAATATGGGTCAACCAATAGCAATTGAAGTGCGCAACGTCTCAAAACGATACTCTGATGATCCAGGCCTCGCGCCGGCCCTCGACAATGTTTCGGTGAACATCGCCGACAACGAATTCTTTACCCTGCTCGGCCCCTCGGGCTGCGGCAAAACCACCCTGCTGCGCACCATCGCCGGCTTCGAACACGTCAGTGAAGGCGAGATTCGTTTGGCCGGTGAACCGGTCAACGATCTGCCGCCATTCAAGCGCCGGGTCAACACGGTGTTCCAGAGTTACGCGCTGTTTCCGCACATGAGTGTGGCGCAGAATATCGCCTTCGGCCTCGAGATGCAGGGTCTTGATCGCAAGTTGATTCCGGATCGCGTCAACGAAATGCTCGCGCTGGTGCAAATGGAGCATCTGGCCGGGCGCAAACCCGCAGAATTGTCCGGTGGCCAGCAGCAGCGCGTGGCTCTGGCCCGGGCCTTGGCGCCGAAACCGAAAGTGCTGTTGCTCGACGAGCCGTTGTCAGCGCTTGACCTCAAGTTGCGCAAAGAAATGCAGGTCGAACTCAAGCGCGTACAGAAAGAAGCCGGGATCACCTTCATTTTCGTCACCCACGATCAGGAAGAAGCGCTGACCTTGTCCGATCGCATTGCGGTGATGTCGGCCGGCAAGATCCTGCAGATCGGCACCCCGACCGATATCTACGAGCACCCCAAACACCGTTTCGTCGCGCAGTTTATCGGCGATATCAACTTCTTGCCCGGCCAGCTCAAGCACGGCGAACACAACGAAAAACTCTTCGTGCCCAACGGCATGCCAATCGAAATCCCCTGTCAGCAACAGAGCTTCGCCGGCAGCAGCGTGCAACTGGCGTTTCGCCCGGAGCGCTCGCAACTGGTCGACGCCAGCCAGCCGCATCACCTGCGTGGCGTCATCGAAGCGGTGCTCTACGTCGGCACGGCGACGCTGTACCAGTGCCGCCTGAACAACGACATCAAAGTCATGCTGCGCGAAAACAACGAGGGCTTGAATCCTGGCCGCGCAGTTGGCGAACGCGTTGCCGTGCACCTGCCGCCGCACGCCTGCCTGTTGATGGAGGCCTGAGATGAGCGTCAGCAGCACTTCCCCTGCCCTCAACCGCGCGCTGTTGCTCAGCCCGGTGGTGTTGACCCTGCTCGCCCTGATCGCCATTCCGCTGGGGATCATGGGCTACATCAGCCTGCTGCCCCGCAACACTTACGGCGGCGTCGACTGGCAAGCGCCATGGCAACTGCAAAGTTACGTGCAGCTGTTTTTTCAGGAAGGTTTTGACGGTGAACTGGAACTGAACTGGGTCTATGCCCAAGCGTTGCTGCGCTCGGTGCTGCAGGCCGGTGGCACCACCGTGCTGTGTTTCCTGTTCGGTTTTCCGGTGGCGTTGTGGATGTCGAGCCTGACCCCGCGCCGGCGCAATTTGATGGTGTTGCTGATCACCATTCCGTTCTGGACCAACCTGCTGATCCGCAACTACGCGTGGTTGATCATCCTGCGCGAACACGGCTGGGTTGCGCAAAGCCTTAACGCCCTGTTCCCCAGCGCCGGCGGCATCACCCTGCTCTACAACGATTTCGCGGTGAGTGTCGGTCTGGTCTACAGCTTCCTGCCGTTCATGATTCTGCCGATCTATTCGACGCTGGAAAAACTCGACTGGCGTCTGGTCGAAGCCGCTTACGACCTCGGGGCGAATCGCTGGCACGCGTTGCGCCGCATCATCCTGCCGCTGTCGATGCCCGGTGTGATCGCCGGCGCGTTGCTGGTGTTTGTGCCGAGCCTCGGCGCGTTCATCACTCCGGCGATTCTCGGCGGCGGCAAGACGCTGATGATCGGCAACCTGATCCAGCAACAGTTCGGCACGGCGCGCAACTGGCCGCTGGGCAGTTCGCTGTCGTTCCTGTTGCTGGCGATTCTGCTGGTGTCGCTGGTGCTTTACGCGCTGTACAGCCGTCGCACGACGAAGACTATCAATCGGGGGGCGAAAGCATGATTTCCCTGCACCTGAAAAAACTCCCGGGCACCCGCGAAATCAGCCTGCTGATCCTCGCCTATCTGTACCTGCCGATCTTCGTGTTGATCGCTTACAGCTTCAACGCCAACCGTTCGGCGACGGTGTGGACCGAGTTTTCCTTTGCCTGGTACGGGCGAATTCTGGCCAACCCGTCGATTCAGACGGCGGCGCTGAATTCGATCATCGTCGCAACCATTGCCACGGTCTGCGCCACGGCGATTGCGCTGCTCGCGGCACTGGCGACGTACCGGCCGTTCTATGGACAGAAAATGGTCGAGGGCGGCATCAACCTGCCGCTGATCCTGCCGGAAATCGTCACGGCGGTGGCGACGTTGCTGCTGTTTATGGCACTCGGCATCAAGCTCGGTTTGCTCACGGTGATCGTCGCGCACATCGGCTTCTGCATTCCTTTCGCTTACTTGCCGATCCGTGCGCGGCTCAACGATCTGGACAAGAGCCTGCTGGAAGCGGCGAACGATCTTTATGCCAATCCGTGGCAGGTGTTTCGCCGCGTGACCTTGCCGCTGCTATGGCCGGCGGTGTTGTCCGGTGCGGTGCTGGCGTTCGTGGTCAGCCTTGACGATTTCATCATGACCTTCTTCGTCGCCGGCCCGGGTTCGACGACGTTGCCGGTGTACATCTTCTCGGCGATCAAGGCTGGCGTGACCCCGGAAATCAACGCGATTTCGACGCTGATGCTGCTGATTTCCATCGTCCTGGTGGTGCTGGCCTTCTGGCTGGGCCAACGCGGTAAACAACAATAAATCTGGAGCGCTCTGTTCATGAAAATCAAAAGCATGCGGTTGGCAATGTCCGGTCTTGCCCTGAGTTGTTTCACCGCGTTCAGCGCCCACGCCGCCGAACCGAAAGAGCTGTTTTTCTACAACTGGACCGATTACTACCCGGTCGAATTGTTGGCCAAGTTCGAGAAGGAAACCGGGATCAAGGTGACCATGGACGGTTACGACAGCAACGAAACTTTGCTCGCGAAATTGCAGGCCGGTGGCGCTGCGTATGACGTGATCGTGCCGTCGCAGTCGATCATGCAGACGTTGATCAAGCAGGATCTGTTGATGGAAATCGACACGCCGACCCTGAGCAATTTTCAGTACGTCAAAGAACCGTTCCGCGATCCGAGTTTCGATCCGGGGCGCAAGTTCTCGGCGCCGTATTTGTGGGGCACCACCGGCTTCTCTTACGACAGTGCGCGGGTGCCCGGCGGCAAACTGGATGACTCGTGGAAAGAGTTCTTCGAACCGCGCAAAGAGCTGCAAGGCCAACTCGCCGCGCTGGATACGTCGAGCAGCGTGATCAACGCCGCCAGCCATTATCTGAACGTTGATGAATGCAGCGAAAACCCGCAGGACGCCAAACGCATTCTGGAATTGCTGCAAAAGCAGAAGCCGTTTTTGAAGATGTACAGCTCCGACAACACCGTCGACCGCATGGCCTCGGGCGAGGTGATCATGATGCAGAACTGGAACGGCTCGACCGCCCGGGCGACCTTGCAGAAGAGCACGATCAAGTACGTCTATCCGCGTGAAGGCGTGGCTATGTTCCAGGACAACTTCGCCGTACCGAAAAGCGCACCGCACCCGGGCAACGCGAAGATTTTTATCGACTGGATGATGAAGCCGGAGAACGCCGCCGCCGTGTCGAACGCCATTGCTTACGCCAACGGGATTCAGAGCGATTCGTTGCTTGATCCGAAGTGGAAGGTGATGGACGCGATCAACATGCCGGAGGAATACGCCTCGCGTCTGCGCCCGGAGAAGGAATGCAGCAACAAGGCGCGGGAGCTGCAGGATCGGATTTGGTCGAAGCTTAAGGGCTGATCCGAGACCGCTGCCCTCACCCTAGCCCTCTCCCAGAGGTAGAGGGGACTGACCGAGGTGTCTTGCGCCATACGCCGACCTGAAACAACCAGTCGACTATGAATTCAAAGCAAATATTCCAAGTCGGTGTATCTCTCCAATATCCCCCATTCAGTCCCCTCTCCCTCCGGGAGAGGGCTAGGGTGAGGGAAAAAATCCAAAGACCTGAACGAGGTTTGTATGACCCAGCCACACTGGCTACGCAACGTGCGCCCCTACGGCGCCGCCGCCGAAGACCTGCTCATCGAAAACGGCCGTTTCAGCCAACGCCGGCCGGCCAGCAATTCGACGCTGTCCGCCACCGACATCGACGGCCACAATCAACTGCTCACCAGCGCATTGGTCGAAAGCCACGTCCACCTCGACAAAACTCTCTACGGCCAGCCCTGGCGCCCAAACAGCGCGGGGCCGACGCTCAAGGACTACATCAGCAACGAGCGCCGCATCCTCCGCGAAGTCACCGCGCCCATCGCCGAACGCGCCGGTGCCTTGCTGGAAAACTGCATCGCCCGTGGTTCGCTGACCATGCGCTGTCACGTCGACATCGACCCGGAATTCGGTCTGCGTCACGTCGAAGCCATGCAGCAACTGGGGGAACGCTACAAAGACCTGATCGACCTGCAACTGGTGGTGTTCCCGCAAACCGGTTTGATCAGCCGCCCCGGTACCGCCGAATTGATGCGTGAAGCAATGGCGCTGGGCGTGGAAAACGTCGGTGGGCTCGACCCGTGCGGCATCGACAACGATCCGATCGCGCAGCTCGATTTCGTTTTCAAACTCGCGGCTGAATTCGGCCGTGGCGTCGATATTCACCTGCACGACAAAGGTGAGCTGGGCCTGTGGCAAATCGCGCTGATCGCTGATTACACCGAGCGTTTCAACCTGCAGAACCGGGTGATGATCAGCCACGCCTACTGCCTCGGCATGTTGCCGTGGAGCCAGGTCAAACCGGTCGCCGAGCGTTTGGCGGCACTGGGGATTTCGCTGATGAGTTCGGCGCCGGCTGACACCGCAGTGCCGCCGTTTCTTGCGTTGCGTGAGGTCGGCGTCAATGTCTGCCTGGGTTCCGACGGCATTCGCGATGCGTGGTCGCCGATGGGCAATGGCGACATGCTCGAACGGGCGATGTTGTTGGCGTTTCGCTTTGATTTGGGCAAGGACGATGAGCTGGCGGCGGCGTTCGAGGCGGCCACGGTAAATGGTGCGCGGGCGCTGGGTATCGAGGATTACGGTTTTGCAATTGGTCAGCGTGCGGACTTCTTGCTGATGCCGGTTGAGACGCTGGGCGAGGCGGTCGTGGCGCGGCCGTTGCGTCAGGTCTATCGCGGTGGCACGTTGATCGCCGAAGGTGGCCGTTTGCTGAGCAGCCGTCTGTGAAACGCATCGGTCTCAAGGCCAGTTGCGTGGTTGGTTTCGACGGCGCGCAGCATGTGCTGTGGCGCGACGGTGAAGTGGTGTTTTCGGGTTCCCGTATCGAATTCGTCGGGCGCGGTTATGCCGGGGCGGTGGATCAGTGGATCGATTACGGCAATGCGCTGATCGGCCCTGGCTTCATTGATCTCGACGCGCTGGGCGATCTCGACTCCACGGTGTTGACGCTGGACAACGGCGACGAACGCGCCATGGGCCGCATGTGGTCATCCGAGTATCTGGCCGCCGGCCCGCGTGAGACTTACAGCCCGCAAGAAGAGGTTTTCAAATACCGCTACGCCTTCACCCAGTTGATCCGCAACGGCATCACCACGGCCATGCCGATCACCTCGATGTACTACCGCGAATGGGCGGAAACCTACGACGAATTCGCCGCTGTCGCAGACGTTGCCGGTGAACTGGGTTTACGCACTTACCTCGGCCCCTGCTACATGAGCGGCATGAGTTACTGGCAGGCCGACGGTACCCTCGCCCATCACTGGGATGAAGCTCGCGGGCTGGCCGGACTGGATGCGGCAGAACGCTTTTTCAAGGATTTCGACGGCGCCCATGACGGTTTGATTCGTGGCGCGCTGCTGCCGGATCGCATCCAGACCTGCACACCCGCATTGCTGCAACGCACCGCCGCGCTGAGCCGCGAACTGAATGCGCCGATGCGTCTGCATTGCTGCCAGGCGCTCAGCGAAGTGGCGATGGTTGAGCAATTGCGCGGCGCGTCAGCGCTGGAGTGGTTGCAGCAACTGCACTTGCTCACGCCGCGCAGTCTGCTGCCGCACGGCATCTACACCGCTGGCGACGATGATTTGCAACGGCTGATCGACGGCGGCGCGAGTCTGGTGCATTGCCCGTTGGTGTTTGCCCGTGACGGCGAAGCGCTGAACTCGTTCGGTCGCTACCGCGCCAAGGGCATCAACTTCGCCCTCGGCACCGACACCTGGCCGGCGGATCTGCTGGAAAACATGCGCCACGGCTTGAACATCGCGCGGCTGATGGAGGGCGGCTCGGCGTTGACCAGCAGCCTCGATCTGTACAACGCCGCGACCCTCGGTGGCGCGCGGGCGTTGGGCCGCGATGACCTCGGTCGACTGGCCCCCGGCGCCAAAGCCGACATCACCGTATTCAGTCTGCGCGGCCTTCATCTGGGGCCATTGTTCGACCCTTTGAAAAACTTGCTGCTGGCCGGGCGCGGCGACGATTGCGTCGCCAGTTACATCGACGGTCGTTGTGTGATGCACGACGGTCAGGTCACCGGCGTCGACTACCCCGCCCTGCAACGTCAGGCCCAACTTCAATACGAAAAACTCATGCGCAGCCACAGCGACCGCGCGTTTACCCGGCCGGACTGGAAAACCCTGTTCCAGCCGTCCATTCCGTTCGCCGATGACTACAGCGCCGACGCGCCATTGAGCGCCATCGATCCACTTTCCTAGAGGTTTTTGCCCATGCACAGTTTCGATTTCAGCCAGCTCAGCCCACGGGAAAAATACAAGATTCTCATTGGCAGCGTCGTGCCTCGGCCGATTGCGCTGGTGACCACCATCGATGGCGAGGGCCGGATCAATGCCGCGCCGTTCAGCTTCTTCAATGCACTGTCGGCGGATCCGCCGATCCTGGCACTGGGCGTGGAGAACTATGGCGATCAGAGCCCGAAAGACACCACGCGCAATATTCAGCTGAATCAGGAATTCACCGTGAACATCGTCAGCGACGCGTTGGTGGAGGCCATGAACGTGTGTGCCGTGCCGTTTGCTCCGGGTTTCGATGAGTTGACCGCTGCAGGCCTGACGGCGATTCCCGGTACCACGGTGAAATGCCCACGCATTGGTGAGGCGCCGGTGGCGCTGGAGTGCCGACGGATGATGGCGCTGAACATCGGTCAGTCGCGGGAGATCATTTTTGGCGAGGTGTTGATGGCGCATGTGCGCGATGAGCTGATCGATCCGAAAACCTTGTACATCGATCAATTGGGGCTGGATGCGATTGGGCGTATGGGCGGCCATGGTTATGCGCGCACTCGCGATTATTTCGACCTGCCGACCCGCTCGTTGCAAGCGTGGACGGAAGCACCGGGCGGTGGCGAACGGTTTTGGCCAGCCGCCAAATAAACCAACAGCAAAAGATCGCAGCCTTCGGCAGCTCCTACTGATCGTTCCTACGCTCCGCGTGGGAATGCCGCCATGGACGCTCTACGTCCACTGTGACGCGGAGCGTCACGGGATGCGTTCCCCCTGTAGGAGCTGCCGCAGGCTGCGATCTTTTGATCTTTCAGTCAGTGCCGTACTTCGGCGAGCGCGGGCCGTATAGCAGGCCTGCGTGCTGACCGGCCGAGAGCAGACGATTGCTCGCCACACCGGCAATCGGGTAACCGGCATCGGTAGAACTGTTGATGATCTGCTTCACCGCTGCGGTGATCAGCATGCCGATCAAACCGCCGCCACCGTTGTTGCCGCCCTCTTCGCTCGACGCCCGCGCCGAACCGGTCCACAGCGTTGTGCCGCTTTTCAGATCCACCAGTTTCGCCGTCGCGGTCACGGCGGTTTCACTGCTGATCACCAGATAACGCGTGCCGTACTCGGTCACAGTGATATACAGCGCCGCGTCCGCACCGAAGATTTCCTTCAGTTTGTTCGGCGGTGCCTGATGAATATCGTCCGGGGTGGTCAGGCCGTTCTGGCGGAAAGTTTCATCCACCAGCGCGATCGGCAACACGTAATAACCGGCCTCGGCCAGCGGGAACGTCACTTGCGACAGCAGGCTGTAAGAGGCCTTCACATCCGGCGAAGTGTTCAGCGGCGGCAGCACCAGAATGGTCTTCGGGCGTGCCTGTTTGTACGCCGAATAGTCCACGGTTTTTGGCGCTACGCAGCCACCGAGTACGGTCAGGGCCAAACCAGCGGCGAGTAACTTCAGGGTACGCGAGATCATTTGGCGTCTCCGGTCTTGGCGTTTTTAAGCAGAAAATCCATGTACGGGCCGGACTCGGGGAACAGCGCTTTCTCGGTGTTGAACTGCTGCACCATCTGATCGTCCTTGCCCATGCTCAGGTAGAGCAAGCCAAGGTGGGCGTGGTAACCCGGCGGCACGGCTTTGCCGGTGGAGCGAATCTTTTGCAGGTCACGTTCCAGCACTTCGGCCTGCGCTTCTTTCGGCTCTTCGCCTTTGAAGTATTCGTAGACCTGCGGTTGGTAGTCTTCCCACTGGTACAGGGTTTTCGGGCCGGCACAACCGACCAGCAAGGCACTGGCGGCCAGCGTCAGCGCCATCAGCGAGCGCGACAACGTCGAATTCATGGGTGTTGCTCCTTGCAATGAATGGGCGTCGATCAGTTGCCCGGCTTCCAGGCACCGGCGTTCATGCCATCGACCAGACGATTGATCGCCTCGCGCATGGCCAGATCCAGTACTTTGCCGTTGAGGGTGGAGTCGTAAGCTGCGGTGCCGCCGAAGCCGACGATTTCGCGGTTGGACAAGGCGTATTCGCCAGCGCCTTGCGTGGAATACACCACTTCGGAAGTGCTGATGTTGACGATGTTCAGGTTGACCTTGGCGTACGCAATCTGGGTTTTGCCACGGCCAAGAATGCCGAACAGCTGGTGATCGCCGATCTCTTTGCGGCCGAACTCGGTAACGTCACCGGTGACCACGTAATCAGCACCCTTCAAGCGCTGGGCCTGGCCCTTGATCGCCGCTTCCTGCTGGATCTCGCCCATGTTGTCGCGATCCAGCACGCTGAAGCGGTTGGTCTGCTGAAAGTGGGTGATCAGGATGGTCTTGGCTTGACCGCCGAGACGATCGACGCCATCGGAGAAGATCCCGCGCATGTAGCTGGAGCGGTTGTCGAACTTGCCCACGGCCATCGGCACACGAACGCCAGTCCAGACTTGAGAGGCGCTTTCAACCTTGGCAACTGGCAACGCGCGCGAGCTTTCGGTGGCGCAACCGGCAAGGGTACCGGCCAACGTGCCGAGCACGGCAATGGCAACGCCTGAGACCAACATCCGGGAGATCATTCTCACTGAGTATTCCTTCTTGAAAAACGGTGTGTCCCGGCACGGCGACGTGGGGTGGGAGCTGAAAAGGGGCGGCATTATGACAAAGTGCCATCATTGCGAACAGATATTTTTGACGCCAACGAATTGACCTGCTTACCCCCTGTCGATCGTTCCCACGCTCTGCGTGGGAATCCCGCTACGGACGCTCCGCGTCCCCTGTGACGCGGAGCGTCACGGGAGGCGTTACCACGCAGAGCGTGGGAACGATCAGACAAGGGGGCAGCGTATTAGTGGAAATCGCGGCTTTGCACGCTGATGCCATTAAGCAATGGGCTGAGGTCGCTCAAGCGTCCAGCAATCAAATGACGGACTTCGCCTTGGCGCTCCCAGCGGCCATCCACCTTGAGCAGTTGCGAACCGACCAACACCTGCCGTTGACGCTCGGCCAGATCGCGCCAGACCACCACATTGACGTTGCCGAACTCATCTTCCAGGGTCACAAAGGTCACGCCACTGGCGGTACCCGGTCGCTGCCGCCCGGTGACCAGTCCGGCAACACTCACCGGCCGGCCATGCTCGACATCGAGCAACTCCTGCGAACTGCGGCAGCGCCGCGTCTTCAACTCGCTGCGTAACAATGCCAGTGGATGCGGGCCCAACGTGGTGCCAATCGTCGTGTAGTCCGCGTGCAAATCCTCACCAACACTCGGCTTGGGCAGCACTACATCAGGCTCTTCCTGGTTCGGCAAGCCGGCAAATAATCCCAGTTGTTTCTGCACCCCGGCGACTTCCCAGCGCGCCCGATGCCGGTGCCCGGCCAGGCCGCGCAACGCGCCGGAATCCGCCAACAACGCCTGCGCCCGACTGTCGAGCGCGGCCCGTTCGCCGAGGTCGGCGATGTCGGCAAATATCCCGCGCGAGCGTGCAGCTTCAATGCGCCGGGCATCGTCTTCGCGAAAGCCCTTGATCATGCGCAGGCCCATGCGGATCGCCGGTTGTGCCCCGGCAATCGGTTCCAGGCTGCAATCCCAATCACTGGCGCGCACATCGACCGGGCGAATCTGCAAATGATGCCGGCGTGCGTCTTGCAGGATTTGATCGGGGCTGTAAAAACCCATCGGCCAACTGTTGATCAGCGCACAAGCGAACGCCGCCGGTTCGTGACACTTGAGCCAGCAACTGGCGTAGGTCAGTAAGGCAAAACTGGCGGCGTGGGACTCAGGGAAACCGTAGCTGCCGAAGCCTTTGATTTGCTCGAAGATCTGCGCAGCGAACTCAGGTGTATAGCCGTTTTTCTTCATCCCGGCGGCCAGTCGTTCCTTGTGCGGTTCGAGTCCGCCGTGACGTTTCCACGCGGCCATCGAACGGCGCAACTGATCCGCCTCACCGGGGCTGTAATCGGCGGCGACGATGGCGATCTGCATCACCTGTTCCTGAAACAGCGGCACGCCCAGGGTTCTTTCCAGAACGACCTTGAGTTCTGGCGACGGGTAGGTTTCCTCTTCTTCCTTGTTCCGGCGGCGCAGGTACGGGTGCACCATGCCACCCTGAATCGGCCCCGGTCGGACGATGGCGACCTCGATCACCAGATCGTAGAACGTCGCCGGTTTCAGGCGCGGCAGCATCGACATCTGCGCCCGCGATTCGATCTGGAACACGCCGATGGTGTCGGCGCGGCTGATCATCTCGTAAGTCGGTTTGTCTTCGGAAGGAATCGTCGCCAGGCTCAAATCCTGATTGCGATGCCGGCGCAGCAGGTCAAAGCAGCGGCGAATCGCACTGAGCATGCCGAGGGCAAGAATATCCACTTTGAGCAGGCCGACCGCGTCGAGGTCGTCCTTGTCCCACTGAATGATAGTGCGGTCGGCCATCGCCGCATTTTCGACCGGCACCAGCATGCTCAGCGGTTGCTCGGAAATCACGAACCCGCCGGGGTGTTGTGAAAGGTGCCGGGGAAAACCGATCAATTGGCCGGTCAGGCTCAATACCCGCCGTAGCACCGGGCTGTCAGGGTCGAAGCCGCCCTCAAGCAAACGCTCCAGCGGTGGCGTTTCGTCGCTCCAGTGGCCGCAACAATCGGCCAGCGCGTTGATCTGATCCGGTGGCAGGCCCAAGGCTTTGGCCACGTCGCGTACGGCACCGGCCGCGTGATAGGTGCTGACCACCGCCGTCAGCGCCGCACGATGACGGCCATAACGGCGAAACACGTATTGCAGGACTTCTTCGCGGCGTTCGTGCTCGAAGTCGACGTCGATGTCCGGCGGCTCGTTGCGTTCTTTTGACATGAACCGCTCGAACAGCAACGTGGTGTGATCCGGATTAATCTCGGTGATGCCCAAGGCAAAACACACCGCCGAGTTGGCCGCCGAGCCACGGCCCTGACAGAGGATTTTTTGCTCGCGGGCAAAGCGCACCACGTCATGCACGGTGAGGAAGTAGCTTTCGTAGCCGAGCTCGGCGATCAGCTGCAATTCCTTGTTGATCTGCCGCAACACCTTGAAGGGCGCGCCCTTCTTCCAACGCCAGGCGATGCCCTCTTTCGTCAGTTGGCGCAACCAGGAACTGGCGCTGTGCCCCTCCGGCACCAACTCTTTCGGGTACTGATAACGCAGTTCACCGAGGTCGAAAGTGCAGCGCCGGGCCAGAGTCACCGACGCGTCCAGCAGTGCTGGCGGATACAGTTCGCGCAACACCTCGACACTGCGCAAATGCCGCTCGCCATTGGGATGCAGGCGCAACCCGGCCTCGGCCACCGGCACGTGATGACGGATCGCAGTCATGGTGTCCTGCAGGGCGCGCCGACCACGGGCGTGCATGTGCACATCACCGCTGGCCACGGCGGGAATCTGCAGTTCGCCGGCCAGACTCAATAACCTCGCCAGACGCTGCTGATCGTCCTGGCCACGATGCAATTGCACCGCCAGCCACAGGCGCTCGCCGAACGTCTGCTTCAGCCAGCGGCCCTCTTCCACGTCATCCAGCGAGTCCGGCACCCACAACACCAGCAACCCCGGCAGCGGCTCGCTGAAATCTTCGCGCAGTACCAGATACTGACCTTTCTGGGTGCGCCGCCGGGCGCGAGTGATCAAGCCGCACAGCGCCTGATAACCGACGAGACTCTCCACCAGCAGCACCAGTTTCGGGCCGTTTTCGATGCGCACTTCACTGCCGATAATCAGCGGCAGCTCAACCGATTTCGCCGCTTGCCAGGCCCGGACGATCCCGGCCAGCGTGCATTCATCGGTGATCGCCAGCGCCTGATAGCCGTGTTTTTTTGCCCGTTGAAACAGCTCAAGGGCACTGGAGGCACCGCGCTGGAAACTGAAGTTCGACAGGCAGTGCAATTCGGCATAGCCGTCACTCATGCGAACCAGCCTTGCAGCCACAATGGCCCGCCCTCACCCACCGCGCGATACGCCCAGCCTTGCTGACCGGCCCGGTTCTGGATCAGGTAATAATCGCGGCGTACATCGTCACCGTCCCACCAGCCCGATTCGATGCGTTCCGGGCCCATGAGAATCCGCGCCGAACCTTGCGGCACACTCTGCGGCTCACCGAGCAACCAGCCCGGCCGGTGCACGCCGGGCAACACGGCGCAGCGCTGTTTATCGACGCCGTGCTGCCAGGCGCATTCCGGTCGATGATCAGCCTGAAAGCGCAAACCCTGCACCGCATCATCACCCAGACGCGCGCGCAGGCGTTCGCGCAACTGCTCCCACGGCAGCGTCTGCTGCGGGCGGTCATCGAACAGCTCCTGAAACTGCGGGACGAAACTCGGCAGATCTTCGGCGCGCAGACGAAAGCCGCGCACCGGCGCCTCGACCTGCACTTGTTCCAGCCGCCCACGGGCCAGTTCGAAAAGCATTGCCGGATCACGTTCGGCGCTGAGCAGGCCGACTTTGATTACGGTGTCCGGCAGCCCGGCATGTTCCAGATGCAGATCAAAACGCTGCACGCCGCTGTCACGCCCACAAAGGAACGCCGACAGGTCACCGGTCAAACGCCGTAACGGGAACAACAAGGCCTGATGCGATTGCACGTCGAAGTTGAGTTCGATGCGCACGTCAAAACGATCCGGCGGCAGGTAAAACTCCAGCGCCAGTGGTCGTGCACCGAACAAGGTGTCGAGGTGTTTAAGCATCTGCGCTTCGAAACGCCGGGCCAGCGCCTGACGCGGCAGGCTCTGCACCTGACTGAGGTTGCGCAGGCCCATGCGCGACAACGCCGTGGCCACGCCCGGTTCCAGACCGACGCGGTCAACCGGCAACTGGCCGAGGTGATGCTGCAAAGCTTCGCCGTCGGGCACCACTAAACCGTCGTAAGCATTGGCCAGCACTCGCGCGGCCACCGGGTTGGGGGCGGCGACGATGCGATGGCGGAAACCCAACTCGGTCAGTTCCTTGCGCAAGCGCGCTTCTAACTGTGCCCAGGAACCAAACAAACCAAGGCTGGACTCGATCTCGAACACCACAGTGCGCGAGTAATGCACGCTGACCTGCGCGCTGAAACCGTAAGCCCACGCCGCGAGAAACTGCTGCCAGTGTTCGACTTCGGCGGCCTCGTAATCAGCGGTGGCAAAACCTTTGCTCATCGCCTGAGCGGCGGTCATCGACTGTCCGGCACGCAAGCCAAGTTTGCGCGCGGCCGGGTTGACTGCTTGCAGGACTCGCCGCTGAGCCGGGCCGCTGAGCAGCACTAACGGTTCATCCGGATCAGCGCGCTGACGCAGCACCGCGTCCAAGGCCAATTGCGGAAAAAGAATACAGACCCAGCGCATGCTGACCTCAATGACCCACGGCAAAGGCAATCGGCGTCGTACGCGCCAAGCCGCCACGGCACTTGAGCACGCGCAATTGTGCGGGTTTGGCGTCGATGGCGATGCGCAACGCCGCCGGTGACGGGTTGACCGCTTCGCTCAATGGACGCCAAGCGAATGCGAGGGTCTGACCGGTTTCCGCCGCCACCTGCAAACGCCGCAACGCACGATCATCGGCCTTGTGCGGCCAACACAGCACCGCGCCGCAACTGCCTGAACGCAAACACTGTTCGGCTGCCCACAAGGCATCGCGCTCACTGGCTTGGATCACCGACAATTGACGCAGATCGACCCCGGCGTTTTCCCATGCCTGCGGGTACGGCACGAACGGCGGCGCCACCAGCACAATGCGCTCACCCGCCGCCGACAATCGCGCCAGCGTCGGCCAGACCAGTTGCAGTTCGCCGACACCGGGGCCGGCCAAGAGGATTTCGCTCAGCGCCGCTTCCGGCCAGCCACCGCTGGGCAGTGCCGCGTCCAGCGCGGCGTGCCCGGTCGGTTGCGGGCTGGCCGCCGGTGGCGCAGGCCGGCCCTTCCAGACCTGGCCGCCATTGAACAGCGTATCCAACGCAACGACGGCGCCCATCAGCCTTGCCTCACCAGACCGCAGAACACCCCTTCGATGGCCAGATCCTGATCGTCGCGCACGACAATCGGCCGATAGGCCGGGTTGCGCGGCAACAAGCGCACTTCATCGCCAACCCGTTCGAAGCGTTTGATGGTGACTTCACCGTCGAGGCGCGCCACGACAATCTGGCCGTTAAGCGCTTCGGGATTACGTCGCACGCCGACCAGATCACCGTCGAGAATGCCGTCCTCGATCATCGAATCGCCCTGTACCCGCAGCATGTAATCGGGTGTGCGCGAGAACAGCGCCGGGTCGAGCATCAAGCGGCTATGGATGTCGGCATCGGCACCAATCGGCGCACCGGCAGCGACGCGGCCGAGCACGGGAATGTCGAGCAGTTCGGGCCGCGGCGGCTGACCGAGCAAACGAATGCCCCGGGCCTGATTGGGATTGACCTCGATAAAACCGGCTTCAGTGAGCGCAAGCACATGCTTACGCGCCACGCTGCGCGAGGCAAAACCAAAAGCCTCGCTGATTTCAGCGAGGCTTGGGGGCTGACCGTGTTCGGCGATTCGATCGCGGATAAAGGTCAGGATGGCGGTACGGCGGGGAGTGAGGTTCGTCATGGAGTACATTTGTACTCTTTTGGCTTTTTCCTGACAAGCGCCGCCAGTCCGGATCCCCGGAAATCCATTGATCGTTCCCACGCTCCGCGTGGGAATGCAGCCCGTGACGCTCCGCGTCACTGGACGCAGAGCGTCCCCAGAGGCATTCCCACGCAGAGCGTGGGAACGATCAGTCAGCTTAAGCCGCGTTCGGCTAGGAATTCGGCGATGTAATCAATGAAAGCAACGACCTTGGCCGTGGCCCGCCGATGGCTCGGGTACACCGCCAGAATGTGCGGGCCAAAGGTGTCGGGATCGATTTCGTAATCCGCCATGACCCGCACCAATCGCCCGTCGGCAATGTACGGCGCGGCGCTCCACAGCGGCGTGTGCAGCAATCCTCGTCCGGCCAACGCACTGGCCAGCAACAAATCGTAATTGTCACTGCGCAACAACGGCGCGGTGGGTTGCGCCAGACTCAAACGCTGGCCGTCACGCTCGGCCCACCAGAATTCGCGGCTAAGCAACGGATGCTGATAAAGCAGCCACTCATGCTGTTCAAGGGTCTGCGGATTTACCGGCAAGCCCTTGCGCGCCAGATACTCGGGGCTGCCGCACAGGGCCAGGCGATTGCTGCCGACCACCCGCGCGATCAGCCCCGGCAAATCATCGTGGCCCTCGCGCAACGCCAGGTCATAACCACTTTCCAGCAGATTGACGAACGCATCGCACAGATCCACCTGCAGGCTGATTTGCGGGTATTGCTGCAAAAAGCCGTCACACACTTGATCGAGAAACGCCCGCCCATAGGCCAGCGGCGCGGTGATTTTCAGGCTACCGCGCAAGCCGTGCTGCAACTGCTCGATTTCTTCACTGGCCTCGTCGAGGCGCTGCAACACCAGTCGCGCGGTTTCCAGGTACACACGGCCGATTTCCGTGAGCAAAATCCGCCGCGTGCTGCGCTCGAACAGCCGCGCGCCCAACTCCGACTCCAGATGATTGACCGCTTTGGTCAGCGCCGACGGGGTCTTGCCCAACTGCTCGGCGGCGCGGCTGAAACTGCCGAGCTGCGCGGTGACCACGAACATCTTTAATGCGCCCAACTTGTCCATGCTTTTTCCATTCAGGCAAAAACGTTTTTCGTGAGGGAGGCGTTCTGTCAGCCGCTGACAGCCACTAATCTCGCCATCAGACGCAATAACAAGGAAATCTTCAATGAAAAGATTCATCCCGAGTCTGTTGGTAGCCGCTGTAAGTTTTGCCTCGATGGAAGCCATGGCCGGCCCTGATCTAATCCTGCTCAACGGCAAGATTTTCACCGCCGACCGCGCGCAACCCAAGGTTCAGGCCCTCGCCGTAGAGAACGGTAAAGTGCTGAAAGTCGGCACCGATGCGCAGATCAAAGCCCTGATCGAACCCGGCACTCAAGTCATCGACCTCAAGGGCAAAGCGTTGATGCCCGGGCTGATCGACAGCCATTCCCACGCAATTTTCGGTGGATTGGAAATGACTTCGGCGAACATGGAAGACGAAGTCGTTGAGCTCGACGAACTGCAAAAGCGTCTGCGCGACTGGCGTGCAGACGGCAAGGCGAAACACGGCGACGTGCTGAGCATTGCCGGCATGAGTTCGGTTTATTGGGCACAGGCAGAGGCCTTGGGCAAAACCTTCAACAGCGGCGAATGGGCCGATGTGCCCGTGGTGTTTATCGGCAGCGACCACCACACGGCGTGGGCCAACAATGTGATGCTCAAGCGTGCCGGGATTGATGCGGCCCTGCTGAAAACCCTGCCCGCCGCGGAAAAAGACACCATCGGCAAATTGGCCAGCGGCGAGCCGAACGGTTTTGTGGTCGATGCCGGTTGGGATCGGGTCGCCTCGAAAATGCCGGTGCCAAGCCCCGCCGACATGTTGAAGGCCGCAAAATCAGCGGTGCGCTACAACAACAGCCTCGGCATCACCGCGTGGATGGATCCGGCCGCCAACGCCGCACCGGGTGAAGCGGTGTTCGCCCTCAAACCCACCGAAAAAACCGTCGGCGTGCTACCGGCCTACAAAGCCCTGTCGGAAAGCGGCGACATGAGCGTGCACGTCGCGGCGCTGCTGGTGGCCAACCCGAAAAGCGTGCCCGCCGATCTCGACACGCTGGACAAGGTGCGCCAGCAATTCCAAGGCATCCCGAATCTGACGTTACCCGGGATCAAGATCTTCGCCGACGGCGTGATCGAATTCCCGGCGCAGAGCGCGGCGATGATCGATCCCTACAGCAACTCGCACAAACAGGGCGAATTGCTGATCGACCCGCAGCATTTCGGCGAACTGGTCAGCGCCATCGACCAACGCGGCTGGCTGGTACACATCCACGCGATCGGCGACCGCGCGGTGCGTGAATCGCTGAACGGCATCGCGCAGGCGCGCAAGGATCGCCAGAGCGGCGTGACTCACTCGATCACTCACCTGCAAATGGTCAACCCGAAAGAGTTCGCCCGTTTCAAACCGCTCAACGTCATCGCCTCGATGCAACTGCTGTGGGCCAGCGCCGACGACTACACCACCGACATGATCAAGCCCTACGTCAGCGCCCTCGCCTTCCGCTATCAGTACCCGGCGCATTCGCTGCTCAAGCAAGGCGCGACGATTGCCGGCGCGAGCGACTGGCCGGTGTCGTCGCCGAACCCGTTCAACGCCATGGCGCAGGCGATCACCCGCGTCGGCCCGTTGGGCGTGCTCAATGCTGATGAGCGTCTGGACCGCGACACCATGTTCTACGCCTACACCGTCAACGCGGCGCGCACGATTGGCCTGGAGAAACAGATCGGCTCGCTGACGCCGGGCAAGCAGGCGGACTTTATCGTGCTGGATCGCGACGTATTCAGCGTCGACAACAAAGCCCTGCATGACACCAAAGTGCTGCAGACCTGGTTCGGCGGCCGTCAGGTCTACACCGCCACCCAATAACAAAAAATCTCTCCCCTGTAGGAGCTGCCGCAGGCTGCGATCTTTTGACTTTGATTTTAAAAACCAAGATCAAAAGATCGCAGCCTGCGGCAGCTCCTACAGGGGTTCGTATTGCCCAAAAATAATCACAACATCGGGACTTCACATGAAAGCCTTGCCCCTGTTCGCCCTGAGTTTATTGAGCGCGCTGCCCTTGAGCAGCCAAGCGATCCCTTTGAACGATGACTTTGCTGTGTTGGTGGATCTCACTTTAGCCAGCGACTACCGCACCCGTGGCATCTCGCAAACCCAGAATGACCCTGCCGTGCAGGCCGGTCTGACCCTCGCTCACAGCAGCGGTCTGTACCTCGGTGCCTGGAGTTCAAACGTCGATTTCGGCGGCGGTCTGAAAACCCGTCAGGAAGTCGATTACTACGCCGGTTGGCTGTGGCAAGCGACCGAAGCGGTCAGCCTCGATCTGGGCTACATCAAGTACGCCTACCCCAAGGAAAGCCAGTTCAATCAAGGTGAGGTCTACGGGATTCTCGGGTTGTACGGAGTGAAACTGGCGGCGTATTACTCCAACGATGCGCCGGGGATCGATAGCAAGCAGAACTCGCTGTACACCTACATCGGTTATGAAACTGAACTGCCGTACGACTCGGGATTGAAGCTGCGCTACGGCAATATGGATTTCAAGGATCCGCATTTGTATTCGGCGTCCGGCAGCGCTGAAGACTCGTACCGCGAATGGGAGGTGAAACTCACCCACAATCTGGCCGGCGTGGTGTTGGGCCTGAGTTACATCGACACGGACCTCTCACAGAGCCAATGCCTGAGTAACTGGGGCTTCAAGGACGTCTGCACCGCGACCGTCGTCGCGAGCGTCAGCAAATCCTTCTGACAAATCGATCCGCTGTAGGAGCAAAGCTTGCTCGCGAAGGCGTCATGTCAGCCGACATTTTTGCTCACTGATACGACGCCTTCGCGAGCAAGCTCTGCTCCTACAGGGGCGGCGGTGTTTTCTGTAGTTGTTACAGGATGTTTACGGAATTTTTACTATTGGTCTTCTACAGTTACACGCGCAACCGTGTGTGTTTTCTATTGAGTAGAGGAAAAATACGAATGGCTTTGGGCAACGGACTGCGTTTACCGTCCATCACTTCTACCCGACTGGTGCTGTTGTTTTCCTTGGCACTGGTCGCGCTGTACAACCTGGCGACCTGGAAGGCGCTGGGCACGCTGATCACCCTGCAAGGCGCGCACAAACTGGCGTTTTTCGCCTCCTTCGGGCTGTTTCTGTGGGCCGCCATCACCCTGCTGCTGACCTTGGTTTCATTCCGCTGGACATTGAAACCGGCGCTCACGGTTATCGCCCTGCTCTCGGCCTGCGCCGCGTATTTCATGAATGAATACGGGATCACCATCGACACGGTAATGATCCAGAACGTCTTCGAAACCAACCCGTCCGAAGCCACCGCGCTGTTCAACGGCAAATTGCTGACCTATGTGCTGCTGCTCGGCGTGCTGCCGGCGGTGTTGATCTGGCGTTGGCCGGTGAGTTATCGACCGTTCTTTCGCGGGTTGCTCAACAAGGTTCTGGTGATCGTCGGTTGCGTGCTGGTAATCGCCGCATCGGTGGGCATGTTCTATTCGACTTACGCGCCGATCTTTCGCGAAGAAGACAAGCTCACCCACTTCATTAACCCGACCAACTACATCTACGCAATCAGCAAATACACCAAGCAACGCCTGGGCATCAAAAAGCACTTCGTGGTGCAAGCCATCGGTGAGGACGCGGTGATGAACACCAAAGCGGCCAGCCGCGAGAAAAAATCGCTGATGGTGTTTGTGGTCGGGGAAACCGCCCGGGCCGATCATTTCTCGCTGAACGGTTATGAACGCGAGACCAACCCCGAGCTGAGCAAACTCGACATCCTCAATTTCACTCAGGTGCATTCCTGCGGCACATCGACGGCGGTGTCGGTGCCGTGCATGTTCTCGATGTTCCCGCGTGAGGATTACAGCGACAAGAAAGGCAAAACCTACGAAGGCCTGCTCGATATTCTTCAACGGGTTGGCGTGCAAGTGTTGTGGCTGGACAACAACAGCGACTGCAAAGGCACCTGCCTGCGCGTGCCGCACCGCGACATCGCGAAGAACCAGCCGGGGCCATTCTGCGACGGCAATAACTGCCTCGACGAAGCGTTGCTGCAGGATCTGCAAAGCTACATCGACAGCCTCAAGGGCCACGCGATCATCGTCCTGCACGCCGACGGCAGCCACGGCCCGGAATACTACGAGCGCTATCCGCAAGCGCTGGAGCACTTTAAACCGATCTGCCACACCAATCAGTTGGGCAGTTGCAGTCGCGATGAACTGGTGAATGTCTACGACAACACGATTCTGTACACCGACCATTTCCTCGCCAAGGTGATCGAGTTGCTCAAACGCAATCAGGCGACGCTGGATACGTCGATGATCTACGTGTCCGATCACGGCGAATCACTGGGTGAGAACGGCCTGTATCTGCATGCGGCGCCGTATGCATTGGCGCCGGAAGCGCAGACCCATGTGCCGATGGTGATGTGGTTTGGTGATCACACACTGGCCAATGAAGGGATTGATCGCGGTTGCCTGCAGGGTAAGACCGGGGAAGCCGGTTTGAGCCACGACAACCTGTTTCATTCGGTGCTCGGGTTGTTTGAAGTGAAGACGTCGCTGTATCAACCGGGGCTGGATATTTTCCACGGCTGCCGGCCCTCAATGACAGCCGCGCAATAACCCTGAGCACGATCTCTTGTAGGAGCAGAGCTTGCTCGCGAAGGCGGTGTATTTGCCAATATCTGTGGTGGCTGAACTGGCGCCTTCGCGAGCAAGCTCTGCTCCTACAAGGGGGATGTGGTGAGCCTAAGGGATGAGGTTTGCCAGATAGGCCCACGGGTAGATGCCGCGTTGGTGGCCGTCGCTGAAGATCAGTTGCACGCCGTAGCCCTGGGGGTTGAGTTCGATCAGGCGAATGCGCTCATCTACCAGCGGCACCATGCCTTTCAGGCGAAACGCGCGGCATTGCGAGCAGGGGCACTGGCGGCGCAGTTCGGCGTGGTTGAGTTGCTGTTCACGGCCATCCGGCCAGTTCAGGCGCAGCGTTCGTTCACTTTGTGAATTACCGACGGACAATGGGTTCATTGCAGCTGACTCAAGGCGATACGCACGGCTTTGCGCACTTCCGGGTCGCCGTCATCCTGCGCGGCCTGCAACGCGGCGACGGCACCGCGATCATTCAGTTCACCCAAGGCCAGTGCGGCTTCTTTGCGCAGGTTGCTAATGCGATGGCCGAGGGTGTCGATCAATGCGTCCAGCGCCGGAGCGAAACGCAGGCGACCGAGGCTGCGCGTGGCACGCAAACGTACCTGCCAATAGTCATCGTTCAAGGCGTCAACCAGTGCTGCGCCGGCGTCAATGTGGCCGATCTTGCCCAAAGTCGTCGCGGCTTCTTCGCGCACTTGCCAGGCGTTGTCCTGCAAGGCCTGGCGCAGGGCTGGCAGAACGTCGGCGCTGGAGGCCAGGCCCAATGCACCGGTGGCGGCGCGGCGAACTTCGGTGTCGGGATCGTCACTGGCCAGTCTTGCTAATGCCGGTAACGCGTCGAGTTGCTTGAGCCAGCCGAGTACGCCCACCGCTTCGCGGCGAACGCTGGCATCGGCATCGTTCAGCGCCGAGAGCGCAGCGGGTGCGGCATCGGCGAAACGCAGTTCACGCAATGCACGGAACGCCGCAATACGAACGCTGACATCAGCGTGATCAGTCCACGGCAGAATCACTCGTCCCGCCGCTTCCGTTTTCAGCAAGCTCAGGCTCTGCGCGGCAGCCGATTGCACCGAAGGCGCGGGATCAGTCAGCGCCTCACACAAGGCTTGCACGACGTCTTCATCTTCCCAGGCCTCCAGCAATCGCGCGGCTTCAGCGCGGACTTCTTCGGCGGGATCCTGGCCCAAGCGATCAACCAGCCAGAGCAGGCCATCCGGCTCTTCGAGATCGGCCAGATCAATCAGGGCAATGCGCCGCACCCCGGCGTCTTCAGCAGTCAGGCGCGGTTGCAGGGCGAGGATGTCATCGTTATCGGTCACAGCAAAAATAGAGGTCATAGGGCAAATCGCGGCAAAGGGTTTTCGGGAGGCAGACCGAGCGGGTTGAGGCGCGGCAGCGGTCGGTCGTCGTCGTGGCGCAGCAGGTCGAGGCAGTGACGTTTGAGGCGCGAGAACTCAGGGCTGGTGACCAGCTCGCTGGTGCGTGGTCGGGCGAAGTCGAGGCGCAGATCTTCGATGATGCGCCCCGGCCGCGCGCTCATCACCAGCAAGCGGTCGGCAAGAAATAGCGCTTCGTCGATGTCGTGGGTGACGAACACCACGGTGGTGCGGATGCGCGTCCAGATGTCCAGCAACAGCTCTTGCATGTTCAGGCGGGTCAGCGCATCCAGCGCGCCGAACGGCTCGTCCATCAGCAACAGGCGCGGGCGATTGACCAGCACACGGGCGATTTCCACGCGTTGCTGCATGCCGCCAGAGAGCTGATTGGGCCAGCGTTCGGCGAAGCCTTCGAGACCGACCAGTTTGAGAATATCGTCAGCAGCGCGATGCCGTTCAGCCTTGCCGATGCCGCGCATCTTCAGGCCGAAAGCGACGTTGTCGCGCACCGTGCGCCACGGAAACAGCGTGTGATGCTGGAACACCATGCCGCGCTGTGGTGATGGGCCAGACACTTCGCCGCCATCGACTTTCAGGCTGCCGGCGTGAGCGCTCAAATGCCCGGCCAATGCACCGAGCAACGTCGATTTGCCGCAACCGGACGGGCCGAGAATGCACACGAACTGGCCGGGCTCGATCTGGCAATCGAGGCCTTGCACCGCTTCAAAGGCTTCGCGACCTTCGCCGAGGACGATGGACAATTGGCGAATGTCGATCCGCCCTTCCGGGGTTTGCATCGCGCTCATCAGGCTTTTCCTCGCGGTCGATGCCAAGGCGTGAACAAGCCGCCCAGACGTTTGATCAACAGACTGCTGCCCATGCCCAACACCCCGATCAAGAGCATGCCGACGACGATGTCGGCGTAGTTCTGAATGGTGTAGGACTCCCAGGTGTAGTAACCGATGCCGAACTGGCCGGAGATCATTTCCGCCGTGACGAGGCAGAACCATGAAGTGCCCATGCCGATCGCCAAACCGGTGATGATGCTTGGCGCAGCGCCGGGCAGGATCACTTCCAGCAGGATCGCGCGGCGCCCTGCCCCGAGGCTTTTCGCTGAGGCGATCAGGCGTGGGTCGACGCCTTCGACGCCGTGCACGGTGTTGAGCAGGATCGGGAACAACGCGCCGGTGAAGGTGATGAAGACCATCGACAATTCGGAGGACGGGAACATCAGAATCGCCAGCGGAATCCACGCGACGGCGGGGATTGGGCGCAGGACTTCCAGCGGTGGCAGCAGCAGGTCTTCGGCCCATTTTGAACGGCCGATGGCGAGGCCCAGGGCGATGCCGATGACGAGCGCTGCGAGGTAGCCGGCGAAGACGCGGCTGAGGCTGGCGGTCAGGTGTTGCAGGAGCTTGCCGGAGTCGCCGAGGCCCAGCGCGGCTTCGATCACCGCGATGGGTGTCGGCACGTTGGCGAAGGTGACGAGGCCGAGGTTCCAGTGGTGGCTGGCGGCGAGTTGCCAGAACAGCAGGCAGAGCAGCAGTGATGCGGCTCTGGATGTCCAGCGTAGGGTGGGTGATTTCATGGATCGGGTTTCCGGTTGTGGAGCTGTGGTGTGGCTGATATTTACCCCCTCACCCCAGCCCTCTCCCCCAGGGGGGCGAGGGGGAAAGGGAGCCGATCTTCAAGCTGTTCAAAACCCGAGCCCGGCTCGGTATTTCAAGTCGGCGTACTTCGCCCAAACACCTCGATCAGTCCCCTCTCCCTCCGGGAGAGGGCTAGGGTGAGGGGCTCTTGATCTTCATCAACGCGAGGCAACGGCTTGGGTGGTGGCATCGGTGAAGTCAAAGACTTTGCCGCCCTGCGCCGAGGCAAATTGCTGAGCCTGGCCTTTGAGCAGGAAGGCGCTCAAGCGCCCCTTGGCATCACTGGCAAACCAGGCCTGTTCGGCGAGCAACTTGATCCCGCTATCACTGGCCTGCGCATACACCGCCCGAACGTTTTTACCTTCTTGCTTCAACGCCGCCAGCGCAGTAAACGCCTCTTCCGCCGAGGCGTACTGGCGCACCTTGTCCTCACCGCGCACCCAGATTTCGGCGACATGACTGAAGTCGGTAATTGCCTTACCCGTTGCGGCATCCGTGGCTTTCAACGCCGTCTGCGCGTAATCCGCCAGTTGCGCCGTGTAATCCAGACCCGACGCCTTGAACGCCGCACGAATATATTGATCGTCAATGAAGTTGTTCAGATCGAGCCCACGATCAGCCTTCTTCAGCAGCTTCAGCGTATCGATCGCCGTTCCCACCGCCTGACGATATTCAGGCTTCCAGCTCAGGTCGCGGGTCTGCACACCGAGCGGGCCATGGAACAGGTAATTCACCTCGGCATCAACACCAGTGACTTTGGCGATCAGCTCGCTGTACTTCTCAGGCTCCGCCGCGAGCAACTGATTGGCCTCGATACTCGCACGCAGGTAAGCGACGACGACTTCCGGGTATTTCTTCGCATATGCCTGATCCACCAGCGCACCATGGAACGTCGGCGCATTGGCCTGGGCGCCGTCATAAATCTTGCGCGCGAAACCACGGCTCGGGAACAGTTCGGCGAACGGCACAAAATCAGCGTGAGCGTCGATTTTGCCGGCCTGCAACGCGGAGCCGGCGACTTCCGGCGGCTGGGCGATGATGTTCACATCTTTCAGTGGATCCCAGCCCTGCGCCGCGACGGCACGCAGCAACATGCCGTGCGCGGTGGAAGCGAACGGCACGGAAATGGTCTTGCCCTTGAGCTCGCTCAGCGACTGCACACCCGATGCGCTCGGCACGACAATGCCGTTGCCGCTGCCCTTGATGCTGCCCGACAACACGCTGATAAATAGGCTGTGTTTGCCGGCGGTCTCAAACGCGACACCGTTGAACGCACCGGGGAAATCGGCCATGGCGCCGAAGTCGAGTTTGCCGGCGACCATCTCGTTGGTTAGCGGTGCGCCGCTGGTGAAGTTCTTCCACTGCACGTCGTACTTGGCGTCTTTGTAGGCGCCGTCGTGGGGCAGGTATTTGTCGAGCAGTCCGAGTTCACGAATCAACAACCCGCCAGCGGCGCAGTTGATGGTGGTGTCCTGGGTGCCGATGGCGATGCGGATGGTTTCAGCCGAGGCCGACACGGTGAACGAAGCCAGTACCAGACCGGCGATTGCTGCACGCAACATGGTTGTTTCCCCTCGAATCATTTATTTGAGTTCGTCTCCGCCGCGATCAGGGCGCGGTGGGAAACGAGGGGTTTTCGGTGAATCCAGCGTCCGGGGTTTGCCGGATGGCTTTGGGGTGTCGTAGATCTACTGTAGGAGTGAGCCTGCTCGCGATAGCGGTGTGTCAGCCAGCACATCTACATCTGACACACCGCTATCGCGAGCAGGCTCACTCCTACAGGGATCGGGTTTCAACGCAGGAGATAGGGAATGTCGACTTTCACGGCACCCGTCGGGCAATCCTTCTCGCACGGCATGCAGTACCAGCATTCATCGAACGCCATGTAGGCCTTCTGCGTCGCCGGATTAATCGCCAGCAAGTCCATCGGGCAAACGTCGACACACACGGTGCAGCCCTTTTCGGCGATGCATTTGTCCTCGTCGACGGTGACGGGGGCGTTGGAGCGGAAGAAGATTTCTTGAGCTTGATAGGCCATGGTTCGGACTCTCTTTCAGGTGTGCATCAAGCGGCAAATGCGCCGACCCGCAAACGGTCGTAGGCCTGCATTTCCTCGGCATCGAGCGGGATGATGTAAGGCTCGACGGCTTTCTTGAAACTGGTCATCTGACCGTCATCGCCCTTCTTCAAGTGGCAATGGCAGAACCACTCGCTGTCGTTGCGCTGCGGGTGATCGACACGATAGTGATAAAGACCCCAGCGGCTTTCCGCACGGAACAACGAGGCGCGCGCAGCCATTTCGGCGCAGTCGCGAATCACGCTGGTTTCCATGGCGCGCATCAGTTCGTGGGCGTTGTTGGCTTTCATCTGATCAAGATCGCGTTCGATGTCGCTGAAGCGTTGCAAGCCGATCTGCATTTTCTTGGTCACTTTCGGCGGTTGCAGGTAATCGTTGACGAAGCGCCGCAGCTTGTATTCGACCTGCGCCGGCGGCAGACCGTGTTCGCGATCCAGCGGCGCGTAGACCCGGGCTTTTTCCTTTTCAATCTGCTCGGCATCCAGCGCAGAAAACTCGCGCCCGGCGACAAAATCGGCGGCGTTGTGCCCGGCGAACCAGCCGTAAGTGAACGCGCCGAGCATGTAGTTGTGCGGTACGGCAGCCATGTCACCCGCCGAGTACAGACCTTTCACCGAGGTCTCGGCACGCTCGTTGACCCATACACCGGACGCCGAGTGACCACTGCAAAAACCGATTTCGGAGATGTGCATTTCAACCATTTGCGTGCGGTAATCGGTGCCGCGATTGGCGTGAAACTGGCCGCGACTCGGGCGCTCGTTGCTGTGCAGAATCTCCTCGATGTTCTGGATGGTTTCCTCGGCCAGGTGATCGAGTTTGAGGAACACCGGGCCGTTACCGCTCTCCAGTTCCTGGTGGAATTCCCACATCATCTGCCCGCTCCAGTAGTCGCACTCGATGAAGCGTTCGCCCTTGTTGTTCGCGGTGTAGCCGCCCAGCGGGCCGGTGACGTAAGCGCAGGCCGGGCCGTTGTAATCTTTGATCAGCGGGTTGATCTGAAAGCACTCGAGGTTGGCCAGTTCGGCGCCGGCGTGATAGGCCATCGCGTAGCCGTCGCCGGCATTGGTCGGGTTTTCGTAGGTGCCCATCAGGTAGCCCGACGATGGCAGGCCGAGTCGTCCGGCGGCGCCGCAGGCGAGGATCACCGCTTTGGCTTTGATCACATGAAAGTCGGCGGTGCGGCAGTCGAAGCCCATCACCCCGTTGACGGTGCCCTCCTCGTCGGTCAGCAACCGCGTGCAGACGAGGCGATTGGTGATGCTCACTCGTGCACGTTTCAACTGGCGGTAGAGGACTTTTTTGATGTCGTGCCCTTCCGGCATCGGCAGCACGTAGGCGCCCATGTGGTGGACTTTTTTCACTGCGTAATCGCCGGTTTCGTCCTTCTCGAACTTCACACCCCAGCGATCCAACTGTTCGATGGTTTCGAAGCTGTGGGTCGCGTAGGCGTACACCGCAGCTTGGTTGACGATGCCGTCATTGGCGATGGTGATTTCCTTGGTGTACTGCTCCGGCGTCGAGTGCCCGGGGATGATCGCGTTGTTCAGGCCGTCCATGCCCATGCTGATCGCGCCGCTGCGTTTGACGTTGGCCTTGTCGACCAGCAATACGCGCAAGTCGCGGTTCTTTTCTTTGGCCTTGATGGCGGCCATCGGCCCGGCAGTGCCGCCGCCGATGACGACGATGTCGTATTCCTGTTCGAGAACGTTGCGGGTCATGCCTGCTCCCCTTTTTGCCGGTCGATCCGCAGGCGGTACTGGAATGCATCGCCACGGTAGTAAAGGTGTTCGAAGTCCAGCGGTTGGCCCTGGGCGTCGTGGGTCAGACGTTCGATGCGCATGATCGGCGAGCCAGCTTCGACGTTCAGCGCCTGGGTCAGGTCGCTGTCAGCCAGCACCGCGTCGATGGCCAGATCGGCGTGGCCGAGAGCGATGCCGCAGTCGTTTTCGAGGATCAGAAAGATGTCGCGGGTGACCAGATCGGCCTTCTCCAACCGTTCGCCGACGGCTTTGGGCAGGTAGGTGATTTCCAGCGAGATTGGTTCGCGATTAATCAGGCGTACACGCTTGATCTGCGCGACGATCTCGCCTTCGGCGACCTGCAAACGCTCGGCCACGCGCTTGTCGGCCGGGATGAATTTGAAGCTGCGCAGGCGGTTGATCACCTCGTAGCCACGCCCGGTCATGGACTCGGCGAGGCCTTGCAGGCTGCTGACGTTTTGAAAGGTTTTCGGCTTGGCGACGAAGGTGCCTTTGCCGTGGATCTTGAAGATCAGGCCTTCTTTTTGCAGATCGCCCAAGGCCTGGCGCACGGTGATGCGGCTGACTTTGAACAGTGCACCGAGTTCGCTTTCGGACGGCATCTGGCTGTCTTGCGGGTATTCGCCGTCGAGAATGCGCGCACGGAGGACGTCGCGTAATTGGGTGTGCAGAGGAACGCTACTGAGGGAGAGAACGTTATCGGTCATCGCGGGATCACTTGTTATAACGAGTTATGACGTGATCTTAGAGTTGTTATGACAAGGTTAGAAATATTGTTTGGGCATAACCTTAGATTCGGTGTTGAAAATCAAAAGATCGCAGCCTTCGGCAGCTCCTACATGAGACCGCGATCCCCGTAGGAGCTGCCGAAGGCTGCGATCTTTTGATCTTAACGTTTGAGGATCTGATCCATGACCCAATCAGTCTTGAGCGCTTGCTCGGCGACTGCAGGGTGTTGTGAATCACCCCGAATATGCGCATTCATACCCAGCAGGTGATGCCACTGAATGTGTTCGTGATGCGGGATTTCCAGGCTGATGTTTTCATCGGCATGCAACTGCACAGGAAGTTCATCAAACACCGAAAAACTGATCCGCCCCAGGCTGCCGATGATCTCGACGCGGTCCTCGCGCCGATCCGCGACAAAGCTCCAGCAGCCCATGCCCAACGCCCCGGAGGCGAATCGCCAACTGGCGCTGACGGCATCTTCCGCCGCATACAAACCCGCCTGCCGCGCCGTGAATCCGGCCACTTCAACGATATCGCCGAGCAGATACTGGAACAGGTCAAAACCGTGGCTGGCCAGATCGGCAAAATAACCGCCACCGGCCACCGCAGGATCGGTGCGCCAGTTGTCGCGGCCATCGAGATCAACCGGCGACGGCGCTTTGGTCAGCGTCCAGCTCAGATGCCGAACCTCACCGATGCGCCCCTCCTCCAGCCACTGCCGCACCTGCGCAAAGCGCGGCAACGAACGGCGATAGTAGGAAACGAACAGGTGCAAACCAGCGTCGGCAAACGCCTGCTGCATCTCGCGGCTTTGCCCGGCATTCAATGCCATGGGTTTTTCGACGCAGCAATGTTTGCCGGCGGCAGCGACTTTCAGGCTGTAGGCATGGTGGCTGTCGGGTGGCGTGGCGATGTACACCGCGTCGACCTCGGGATCGTTGATCAGCGCATCGACATCGGTGTAGACCCGCGCGATGCCGTGGCGCGCAGCGTAGTCAGTCACCGCTTCAAGGCGTCGCCCCATCACCGCCACCAGCGCAGAACCGGGCGCCTTGTAGAAGGCCGGCCCGCTCTTGCGTTCAGCGACGCTGCCGCACCCGATCATGCCCCAACGCACCACGTTCATTTTTTACTCCTTTAGCCGATGCGCAAGGCGCGCAGATCGAGGTGACCGTCCTTCAACGGCGGGCACCAGTAGTAGCCACCGGTGATCGGCCGGCTGATGCGATACAGACCGTCGGTGATGCCGTCTTCCAGACCGCTCATGCGTCGCAGTTGTGCTTCGAAGGCATCCAGCGAGAAGCCGAACGCGAGGAACATCAGGCCCGCACGATCGCCTTCAATCCACGGCATCGAACGGCGCACGACGAATGCTTCCGGCGCGAAGCTTTCCTGTGCGGTGCGTTTGACGTGGGCGGAGACTGGCGCGTCGTCGATCTCTTCGTTGTCGCTGAGGCGACGGCCCATGATGTTGTCTTTGTCATCGGCGGAGAGTTTGTGGAAACCCTTGAGATCGTGCTGCCACTGCTGGATTGCGGCGAAGCTGCCGCCGACCATGCCGTCAGTGCCAGCGCTTTGCAGGGCAGCGGCGATGGCGGCTTCGTCGTGCGGGTTTTCAGTGCCGTCTTCGTAGCCGGTCAGGTCGTGGCCGTCCTTGTGGCGGAAGGCTTCCTGCATCTCAACCAGGCGCAGGGCCGGGGCCAGCGCGGCTTCGACGGCGTTGCAGCGGTTGAGCAATTCACCACGGTCGACGCCGTGCAGCCAGACCCACAGCGCGTGTTGGGTCGACGGGTTTTCCACGCCGACGCCGGACATCGCCGGGAAGCTGCGCAGGCCGTCAATCTGGACGTTGAGGGCCTTGGCCAGGGATTCACCGAAACCGACCACCGCCGACTTGCCGTCCACCTGATTCAGCAGATTGTCGATCGCCTGTGGCAGCGCTTCAACTGACTGAAGCGCGAAAAACAGGTGACGTGCTTGCGCAGGAACGGGGGTGGCGAGAATGCCCGGCTGGTAGTAACTCATGTGAACTCCTCGAAAAAGTGCGCGGAGTTTACCTGTAGCCAGACAGTTTGTGGGGTTGAAGCAAGATCAAAAGATCGCAGCCTTCGGCAGCTCCTACAGGGATCAGGGTAGGAGCTGCCGAAGGCTGCGATCTTTTGATCTTTTAAACAGCTGTAACGCTTTCCTGGCGCCACGCACTCGGGCTCATCCCCGTCCAGCGTTTGAACGCCCGGCGAAAACTGCGCACATCGCTGTATCCGACCTCTTCGGTAATCCGCTCTATCGGCATGTCCGGGTTCGCCAGCAGACTCATCGTCCGCGCCTGCCGCACTTGCTCCAGCAACGCCTCAAACGTCAGCGCATGCTCAGTCAACCGTCGGCGCAAGGTGCGGCTGCTCATGTTCAAATCGCCGGCAATCTTTTCGATATGACTGCCGCTGCTCAAATCCCGCGCAATCGCCCGCTCCACCGCCTGAATCAGATCAAGCTTCTGATGCACCTGCGCCGCTTCCAGCTCCAGCAGTTTCACTGCCTGACGCAGCGCCAGCGAATGGTGATTGGGCAGGTTCACATCGAGCCAGCGCACATCGATCAACATGCGATTGTGCAGGCAACCGAAGCGCACATTCGGCCCGAGCAGTCGGTGATATTCACTGAGGTAATCCGGCGCGGCATGCACAAACTCCACCGCAATCGGCGCAAAATCAGCCCCGGCTAGCGCCCGGCCATACACCAGCAAACTGGCAAAAAACTCCTCGACCGCGAACACCTGCACTTCGGCGAACGGCAACCGACAATCAGCATCAAGGTGCACCTGGTCGCCAACCACATCGACACTCGACACCACAATCCCGCCCGACGTGTGCTGATGACGAATGCCCAAGGCAAACGCATCACGCAACGTCTTGCACAGCGACAACACATGCCCGAGCAAGCCCAACGTGCCCAGCACATTCTGTGCCCCCACCCACAAGCCGAGGCCCTGATTGGGCAGCACTTTGAGCGCGCGCTGAATCATCGCCACGGCCTGGCGATAGGAAATCCGCTGCGCCGGATCCTGCAGGTCTTCAAGGGTAAAACCCAGGCCACGGCACAGGCTCTCGGGCTCGACGCCCTTGTTCTGCGCGACTTCGGCGAGGGTTTGCAGGAGGAACGGCGACACTAGCGCCAGTTCGAAAGTGGGGTCTTGGACTTTTACATTCATGGGGGCTGACTTTCCGGATCACGCTTGATTGTTATTTTTGTAACCGGTTATGTCGAAGGAAGTTAGCACAGGCTTGACGGACTGTCCGCAGAAGTCCCCCTCAGTGTCCGCCAATACCCTGCCCTGACAGGCGCCAACGGCTTATTTCTATAGTGCCGGGCGTGCTGCGTACCGGCGTTGCGTCAAAACACAATAATAATGAGGACGGATATGCACCCGAACCGCGCGACATTCCCCTTGCGCCTGGCCCTTTCCTTGCTGGGCTGCGCCGCGACTGTACCGGCGCTGGCCACCGAAGCCGGCGTCGACAACATCGGCCCCGGCACCGACGGTTTCTTCATGCTGCCGCTGGAAGTCGACAGCCTTCCGGAGAACATGGTCGCGTTCAACGTCTACTACAACCATTACAAGTCGACCAAACTCAACATCAGTTCGCTGGGCGGCAAGGTGCCTAATGTCGAGATCGAATCCACGGCAGTGATACCGCGCCTCGACTACCTGAGCCCGGTGCGCGTGTTCGGCGGGCGTCTGGCCGGCTACATCGCACAGCCGTGGTTGAAACAGGAAGTCTCGGTGTTCGGCCTCAGCGACACGCGCGAAGGCATGGGCGACACCACCGTTGCGCCGATCATTTTGTGGGACATGGGCAAAAACCTGACCCTCGGCGCGGCTCTGGAAATCACTGTGCCGACCGGCGAATACAGCGTCGATCGGCTGGCCAACACCAGCAACAATTTCTACACCTACAAGCCGCTGTTCTCCTTCACCTGGTTGCCGACGGATAAAACCGAGGTGTCGATGAAGACCACTTACAGCTTCAACGAGAAGAACAAAGACACCGACTACAAGTCCGGGCAGATCTTCCACTTCGATTATTCGGCCAGCTACAAGCTCACCGACGACCTGATGCTCGGGATCAACGGCTACTTCCTCCAGCAAACCACCGACGACAAACAGTTCGGCCACACCGTGCAGTTCGCCGGGCAGGATGTCGACGACGGCGTGCGCGGCAAAGTGTTCGCCATCGGCCCGGCGCTGCACTGGACGTTCCTCAAATACGCCAGCGCAGAGATCCGCTGGGCCAAGGAATTCGACGTGGAAAATCGCCCGGAAGGCGAAATGCTCTGGGCCAAGGTCAGCATCCCCTACGCCTTCTGACGCGTAAACCTGTAGGAGCCGAGCTTGCTCGCGAAGGCGTTGTGTCAGGCACCTCCAATGTTGAATGTGCCAGCCTCTTCGCGAGCAAGCTCGGCTCCTACAAAAGCCTCCGAAATCCCCTGCTGATCGGAGGAATCGTCTGACATCTTTGGCGCTTGAGCTTGGGGATACTCGGTACTTCGTCTAGCCAGTAACTATAACTAGCTGCATCCTCTTGGAGGTTCTGATGAGTTCCGATATTTCCCCCCTGTTCGAAACCGACGAAGAAGCAGCGAGCTACGACCGTTGGTATCGTGCCAAAGTACAAGCCGCACTGGATGACCCGCGCCCAGGCATTCCTCATGATGAAGCCATGGTTCTTCTCGATCGAATGATAGAAGAGAGGCGCAAAAATCGACGCGCTACGGTTTAAGTGCCTAACGATAAACCTGTAGGAGCAGAGCTTGCTCGCGAAGGCGGCATGTCAGGTATTAGAGGTGTCGCCTGACACTACGCCTTCGCGAGCAAGCTCGGCTCCTACGGACTTGCGGTGTTCATGCGAGCATTTCTACTGCGTAAACAAGCGGCTTAATTCACCACCGGAATCCAAGCCGCCCGCGCCACATCTGCCGTATCGCCAAACGCTGGCAGTTTCTGCGCCAGGTCGCGCACGTTCTTCACGTCGAGATCCAGCAACTGCTGCCGCGTGATCAAGGTCGGTGGTACCAGCACTTGCTGCCCCGGGTTTTCCCCGGCAATCAGCATTGCCAAGCTGCGCACGCTGATCGCACCGGCGACTTGTGGATTGACCGCTGCCGTCGCGGCCCAGGCGCTGTTCGGTTCTTTCATGATCTGGATATCGGCGGTGGAGATGTCGGCGCTGTAGATTTTCACTTTGCTCGCCAGCCCGGCTTCGTCGACGGCGATTTTTGCGCCTTTGGCGAACTCGTCGAAGGGCGCGAAGATCACGCTGATGCCGGGGTTGGCGCGCAGCACGGCGCTGGCCTGATCGGCGACGGAGTTGGCGATTGGCGGGTTGAGCGTGCCGAATCGCGCTTTTTCGATGATCCCGGGATTGGCCTTTTTCACCTGACTCCAGATCTCGTCACGTCGCTCCATCGGGGTGAAACCGCTGATGTACACGTAACCGGCGTCGAAGCGCGTGCCGTTGTCCTTCACTGCCTGATCCAGCGCCAGACGCGCCAGTGCATGATGATCCTGTTCAACTTGGGTGACTTGTGGCGTGTTCAGATCAACGTCGAAAGCAACGACTTTGATGCCCTTGGCGAGCGCCCGGTCGATCGGGCCTTTGAGGGTTTCCGCCAGACCGAGCTGCACGATGATGCCGTCGACACCGAGGTCAGCCGCCTGATCGATCATCTCGCCCTGACTCGCCGCCTGCTGCCGCGCATCAAACACCCGCAGATTGGCGCCGAGCGCTTCGGTCTGTTTCTCTACGCCACGCAAATACGCTTCGGGAAAATCCCCGGAAAACAGATAGCCCACCAACGCAATCTGCACCTGACCCTTGTCGAACGGTGCCGGCGCGCCAGGCAATGCCTTGGCCTGCGCGTTCAGCGCCAATATCGAGAGCACCGCGCCGGTGAGGCAATGGCGCGCGAACTGTTTGATTGAACCGTGCATACAACATCCTTGAATAAAAGCAGCTCAGCGCGCCCGATGCGCGAGGCCGAAGGTGAACATCAGGGCCAGCACCAACACCAGTCCCTTGACGAAATCCTGCGCGTAATACGGCGCATTGAGCATGGTCAGGCCATTGAGCAGCGAGGCGACCAACAGCGCGCCGATCAGCGTGCCAAAGGCGTTGGGTTTCTTCGCGCCGAGCACGGCAAAACCGATCAGCGCGGCGCCGAGCGCGTCGAGCACCAGACCGTTGCCGGAGCTGACATCGCCACGGCCCAACCGCGCCGCGAGCAACAATCCGCCGAGCGACGCCAGCAACGACGACAGCACGTAAGCCAACAGTTTGAAGCGCTGCACCGGCGCCCCGGCCAGTCGCGCGGCCTGCTCGTTGCCGCCGATCGCGTAGAACAGCCGACCGATGCGCGTACGTTCGAGAAACAGCCACACCGCCACCGCAACCACCGCAGTGATCAACACCGGAATTGGTACGACTTCCCACAGCCGCCCACGGCCCAACGCAAGAAACGCGGCACTGAAGGTGCCCTCGGTTTCCTCGCCATTGGGCAGCGTCATGCCCACCGCAATCGAGCGGCCACCGGTAGGAATCAACTGCACGCCGATCACCAGAAACATGCTGCCCAACGTGGCGAGAATGTCCGGCACCCGCAGTTTGACGATCAGCCAGCCATTGAGCAGCCCGACCAGCGCGCCGCCCGCCAGGCTGATCAACACCGCCGGCACCGCGCCCCAACCGAGCACGACCATGACGTAACTGGCAATCATCAGGCTCATCGCCGCGACCGCGCCAATCGACAAATCGAGGCCACCGACGGCCATGGTCAAGGTCACGCCCAAAGCCAGCAGCGCGACAATCGACACCGATTGCAGAATGCTGAACAGATTGCCGACGCGCAGAAACGCCGGCTCTGCGAAGCTGAAAAACACCACGATGGCCGCCAGCAGCCACAACAGCCCATAACGGATCAACGCTTGCAGCAGCCGCTCGGCAGGTGCCGGTGCGCTCGATGACAGTGAACTCGAATCAGGCACTCGCTCTGCTCCTTGGCGTGGCGTGAGGGGGATGTTCGGTAACGTCGCTGCCGGCCAATGCCGCGACCAGTTCGGTACGGTTCAGACCCGCGCGCGGGTATTCGGCGACGACGGCGTGATCGCGCACCAGGAGAATTCGATCGGCAATTTCCAGTGCTTCATCGACATCGGCGCAAATCACCAGCGTCGCCCGGCCCTTGGCACTGTCGCGCAGCAGTTGGCCGATTTCGCGACGGGCGCGGACGTCGACACCCTGGAACGGTTCATCGAGGATCAACACCCGCCCTTCCCCGAGCAGCCAGCGGCCGAGCACAACCTTTTGCTGATTGCCGCCGGACAGCGCAGTCATCGGCACATCGATGCCGGCAGTCTTGATGCCCAGCGCGGCGACCTGCGCCTCGACCGCCGCCGCTTCGGCGCGATTGCGAATAAAACCGCCACGGGTGAAGCGTTCCAGAAACGGCAAGGTCAGCGTGCGACGCAGAGAGAAATCCGGCACCAGCGAATGACTGGCGCGATCTTCGGCGGCGTAGAAAACCCCGCTGCGAATCGCCTCCCGAGGCGAACCTGGCTGCCAGTCAACGCCAGCCAATTGCACGCTGCCCTCCGCCAATGAGCGTAAAGCGAACAGCACTTCGGCGATCTCGGTTTTGCCGGCGCCGAGCAACCCGGTCAGCACCACCACTTCGTTTTCGTGCAAGGTCAAATCGAAAGCCTTCGAACGCGGCAGCACTTTTATCGCGCTGAGCTTCAGCACTTCCCGCCCTGCCACTTGCGGCGTGTAAACATGCGCGGCCAGTGATTGCCCAAGCATTGCGTGAACCGCCTCGGGCAACTGCCGAGCGCTGAATTCGCCGGCCAACCGCCCGTCACGCAAAACGATCGCGCGATCAGCCACCCGTTGCAGATCGGACAAGCGATGCGAGATGTACAAAATCGCCACACCACGGCTGCGCAACGTATCGATCAAACCAAACAGGCGCTGCGCTTCGGCATCGGATAATGCCGCCGTCGGCTCGTCGAGAATCAGCAAACGCGGTTGCAAGGCAAAGGCGCGAGCAAGCACGACCAATTGCCGCTCAGCCTGGCCAAGATGTTCGATGGGTTGCTCCAGCGGCAAGCTCAGGCCGAGACCGGCGGCGATACTCGCGGCACGCTCCAGCAGGCGCTTACGGTTAAGCCAGAAGTTCGCATCGGGCTTGCACAGCTCATCGAGCAAGAGGTTTTCGGCCACGCTCAAACCCGGCGCGATACCCTCGTTGATCTGCTGATGCACCGCGACAATCCCGACCCTGCGCGCCGACAGTGGCGAGCTGAAATGGCGCGGCTGGCCCTCGACGAGAATCTCGCCAGCATCCGCGTTTTGACTGCCCGCCAAAATTTTCACCAACGTCGATTTACCGGCGCCATTGGCGCCGAGTAACGCGACCACTTCGGCGGGATAAATCTCAAGACTGACCCGATCCAGCGCCCGGTTCGAGCCAAACGTTTTGCTCAGTTCACGTACCCGAATCAGTGGCTCAGGTGCCACGGCGACAGGCGCACTCATAAATTTCCTTAGCGGCGATGAGCCAGCGAACGCACGAGCCGATCGCCCAGGCTTTGCACGCCCTGAACGAGGATGACCAACACCACCACGGTGGCGACCATCACTTCATTGTTGAAACGCTGATAGCCATAACGGATCGCCAGATCGCCGAGCCCGCCGCCACCGATGACCCCGGCCATCGAGGAAAAACCGATCAACATCACCAGCGTCAGGGTGATGCCCGCGAGCAACGCTGGCAGGGCTTCGGGCAGCAGCACTTTGAAAATCACATGGCCGATGTCGCCACCCATGGCGAGGATCGCTTCGATACGGCCCTTGTCGACTTCGTCCAGCGCGTTTTCGACGATACGCGCGAAGAACGGAAACGCGCCAATGGTGATCGGCACCACCGCAGCGGTGCTGCCCAGCGTGGTGCCGACGACCAGACGGGTCAGCGGAATCAAGGCAATCAGCATCACCACGAACGGCAGCGAACGGCCGAGATTGACCAGACTGCTGAGGGCCGCGTTGAAACGCGGCATCGGCCGCAATCCGTCACGGCGACTGATAAACAGCAGCACACCCAGCGGCAAACCGATCAGCAGCGTGAACAGCCCCGCGAGCAACACCATGTACAGGGTTTCGCCGGTGGCGTTGAACACCAGTTGCAGGATTTCATCCCAATTGATCGAACGGTTCATGACTGCGCCGCCCTTACGCCGTATTGCTTGAGGAAGGTCAGGCCCGGGGCATCATGGCCCAGCGGTAATCCGCAAGTCGGACGCAGTGAACTGCCGAGCGCCGACTGTGGATCAGCGAGCAGACGTGGCACCGGCCCGGCCTCGACCAGCCGTCCGTTGGCCATAAATGCGGCGTGATCGCAGATCGACTTGACCACGTCGAGTTCGTGGGTGATCAGCACGATGGTCAGGCCCAATTGCCGATTGATGTCGCGCAGCAGATCAAGAATTGAAGCGGTGGTTTCCGGGTCGAGGGCGCTGGTGGCTTCGTCCGACAACAGATACGCAGGCTCCGCAGCCAAGGCGCGGGCAATCCCCACTCGCTGCTTTTGTCCGCCGGACAGTTGCGAAGGAAAGGCTTGCGCCTTGTCGCTCAAACCGACCAGTTCCAGCAGTTCGCGAACCCGCACATGGCGCCACGGTTTGCCGACGTTGGCGATTTCCAGCGGCACGGCGATGTTGTCGAACACGTTGCGCGAGTGCAGCAGGTTGAAGCCCTGAAAGATCATGCCGATGCGCTGACGTTGTTTGCGCAGTTCACTGTCGGACAGCGCCAGCAGATCCACACCATCAATCAGAATCTTGCCGCTGTCTGGTCGTTCAAGCAGGTTGAGGCAACGCAGCAGCGTCGACTTGCCCGCCCCGCTACGCCCGAGAATCCCGTAGACCGCGCCGTCAGGAATGCTCAGCGAGACCTGATCCAGCGCCGGTTGCGTGGCCGACGGGTAGGTTTTGCTCAACTGCTCGACGGCGATCATGGCTTGCCGCCCGCCACCGGAATCACCGAGCCGGCAAAGTTATCGGTGATGTATTTGGCGACTTCCGGCGAAGTCAGATCCTTGGCCAGTTGTGCGATGCGTGGATCGTGCTCCAGCTTCGGTGTGGTCACCAGAATGTTGGCGTAAGGATTGTGCTCGGCCTTCTCGAGGCCCAAGGCGTCTTTGGCCGGCACCAGGCCTGCGTCGAGCGCGTAGTTGCCGTTGATCACTGCCAGATCGACGTCGTCGAGCGAACGTGGAATCTGCGGTGATTCGATTTCGAGAATTTTCAGTTGTTTCGGGTTTTCGGCGATGTCCTTGGGCGTTGCCTGATCGGCGGCCGGATCGTTGAAACCGGGTTTGAGCTTGATCAGGCCGTTGTCCTGCAACAGGTACAGCGCGCGGCTCAGGTTGGTGACGTTGTTGGGTACGGCGACGGTGCCTTTTTCCGGCACGTCGGCGAAGCTTTTGTGCAGACGTGAATAAATCCCCAATGGCTCGATATGCACCGTGGCCGCCACCGCGAGTTTCTCGCCGAGCGCCTGCTCCTGAGATTTCAGATACGGCAGGTGCTGGAAGTAATTGGCGTCGACATCACCGTGTACCAGCAGCTCATTGGAGTTCACGCCGTTGGGAATTTCGATGACTTTGAGGTTGAGTTGCGGATCGATTTTCTGGATGTACGCGAGGATCTGCGCGTGGGGCACCGGGTCGGCGGCAACGCGTAACGGTTCCAGCGCCTGCGCGCCGAAAGAGCTCACCAGTGCGCCGAGGACGGCCAGGGTCAAACCTGCTTTTTTAATCATGTGCGGAGTCCTTGAGCGAATGATGAATCAGGCGGTTTTACGAACAGGTACTGGCGGCAGCAACGCGTCGCCGTAGAAGCGCTGCGCAACGTCCGGATGTGAGCGCAAACGACCCTTGAGGTAGTTCCAGCCGACATCACGAAACAGCGGATTGAGCGGATCACTCGCCGGCCCGCGCGCCTCGCGCAACAGCACGGTGGGCAACGGGTACAGCGGCACCACCGCATCGAGTTGCGCGCCGAGGAAGAACGCGATCGACAGGCGTTCGCTGCCCGCCGGTGGCGAAACCACGCGGTGCACCGTGGCGCGCAGATAACCGTTGGTGGCCAGTTCGAGCAGCTCGCCGATGTTCACCACCAAGGTGTTTTCGCGGGGTAATGCGTCGATCCAGCGGCCCTCTTCGATCTCGACTTGCAGCCCGGCCTGTTGGTCTTGCAGCAGAAAACTCAAGAACCCGGAATCCTTGTGCGCGCCGACGCCTTGATGGCTGGCCTCGCTCAACTGCCCGGGATAGCGCATCAGCTTGATGTGTTCGTTGGGTTTGTCACCGTAGAGCTGATCGAAGGCATCGGCGCGCAGTGACAGCGCCTGAGCGAAGGCACGCAGCAAGCGCAACGACATGCGCGTCATCGCCTGTTGCCATTCGAGCAGCAACGGTTTCAGTTCGGGGAGTGCCGCTGGCCATTGGTTGGGGCCTTGCAGCCGCGCCCACAATGGACTGTCTTCGTTTAACGGCATGGCTTCACGCTCGGCGCCGAGATCAAACTGTTCGCGTTGATCGGGTTGCCCGCGAGTGATCTCGGAAGCCGCACGGTTGTAGCCGCGAAAATGCGGCGAATTGATCATGCCGACGGCGGCTTTTTCGCTGTCGGGCAAGGCGAAGAATTGTCGGGCGTGGGCCTGCACTTGCTCGAGCAGCGAGCTGTCGATGCCGTGGCCGGTGAGGTAGAAGAAACCGACATCACGGGCGGCGTGGCGCAGGCTTTCCAGAAATTGGTAACGCTGTTGCGCGGTGCCCTCGAACAGGGACAGGTCGAGGGTTGGCAGTGTGGTGATATCCAAGGTATGCGGCATGATTCACTCCTGGGTGAACCAAACCTGAAGAACCTTTGATCGATTCAGCGTGTGCCGTCATGGCAATCGGGGGTCTATCGGTTTGATGCGTTTATTCGTCGTTGAGGACAAAACTAAACGATCTTAAAAACGCTGGGCCAATATCTTTTTTGCATTACCTTAGGCCTGTTTTCCCCTCACCCCAGCCCTCTCCCAGAGGTAGAGGGGGCCGACCGTGGTGTCTGACGTGATACATCGACCTGAAAGATCGTGGCGATTATGGATTCGGCTGAAATCGTTCAGGTCGAATCTCTATTCAGCGCTCTCTCACCCTCAGGTAGAGGGGGCCGACCGTGGTGTCTGGCGTGATACATCGACCTGAAAGATCGTGGCGATTATGGATTCGGCAGAAACCGTTCAGGTCGGCGTATCTCGCGAGCATCCCCCATTCAGTCCCCTCTCCCTCCGGGAGAGGGTTAGGGTGAGGGCCACATACGACGCGGTATCAATCCGTTTGCAACGCGCGCGGGCGTTGACTGCGCTGTTCGGCGCTGGCATCTGGCGCGGGTTGCAGCTGGAAGTCGAACTTGAGTTTGGCGTGGCGTCCCAACGTTTCGTGCTCATGGAACACCACCTCGCCGACCAACCCTTCGCGGGTCGCGTAAGCAAAGTCATCCCACAAATATTGATCGCCCGACAGATTGATCTGAGTGGTCAGGTGCCGATGCCCCGGTGCGCTGATAAAAAAGTGCACATGCGCCGGACGCTGGCCGTGGCGGCCGAGCAAGTTCAGACATTCCTGCGTCGGGCCTTGCGGGTCGCAGCCATATCCGGAGGGGACGATGCTGCGTGCGCGGTAACGGCCTTCGGCATCGGTGATGATCCGGCGGCGCAGGTTGTATTCAGACTGGCTCGGATCAAAAAACGAGTAGGTGCCTTTGGTATTGGCGTGCCACACGTCGACTGTGGCGCCGGCCAGCGGCTGGCCGTGGAGGTCAAGCACCTGGCCTTGGAGAAACATCACCGTGGCAACGCCGTCCTCGCTGCCATCGTCCATGCGGCACCCGCCTTCACACAGCGGCGCACCCGCGACGTAGAGCGGCCCTTCGATGGTGCGCGGCGTGCCGCCGGTCAGGCCGATTTGTGCGTCTTTGGCGTCCTGGAGCAGGTCAAGGAAGTGTTCGATACCAAGACCGGCGACCAACAACCCCGCCTCCGAGCGACCGCCCAAACGATTCAGATAGTCGACGGCTTTCCAGAATTCGTCTTCGCTGATTTCGAGATCTTCGATGATTTTCGCGGTGTCCTGCAGTACGCGCAGAACGATGGTTTTCAAACGCGAACTGCCGTCGTCGTTGGTGAAGCCGGCGGCTTCTTTGAAGAAGGTTTGCAGCTCAGGCGTGTGGGCAATTTTCACGGACATGGTGGGTTACCTCATCTTGTTGTTGTGTTGACGCAGTTTTTAATTCACACCCTTTTCCCTTGTAGGAGTGAGCCTGCTCGCGATCGCGGTCGTTTATTCAGCATCCATGGCGACTGATAGACCGCTATCGCGAGCAGGCTCACTCCTACAAGGGTTGGGGGCTCAGCGATCGTCGGCGTGGATCGACGACGGATGTCGACAGAGCCCGTCGATCTCGATGTCCATGTAGGGGAACAACGGCAATTGCATCAGCGTGTCGTGCAGCGCTTCGACGCTTGGCAAATCAAACACGCTGTAATTGGCGTAATGCCCGGCGATGCGCCACAGATGACGCCACTGGCCTTCGCGTTGCAGCCGTTGCGCCAGTTCTTTTTCGTCAGCCTTGAGCCGGGTGGCGATGGCCGGATCCATGTCGACAGGCAATTTCACGGTCATTTTTACGTGGAACAGCATGGTGGCTTTCCTCTTGTTGTGATCGGTTCAGGAACGGCGAAAACGCGCCAGCCGCTCTTCGTCCAGCGTCAGGCCAAGGCCCGGGGTTCGCGGGATGTGCAGGTGAAAATCGCGGTACTCGGGCCGTTCGGTGACGATGTCTTCGGTCAGCAGCAACGGCCCGAACAGCTCGGTGTCCCAGGTCAGTTGCTTGAGCGTGAGGAAGGCGTGGGCCGAGGCCAGCGTGCCGATGGAGCCTTCGAGCATGGTGCCGCCGTAGAGCGCGATGCCCGCGGCCTCGGCGATTTGCGCGGTTCTGAGCACGGCACGCGGGCCACCGTTCTTGGCGATTTTCAGGGCGAACACACTGGCCGCGCCGTCAGCGGCGAGGCTGAAGGCGTCCTCGACACTTTCAATTGATTCATCGGCCATGATCGGCGACGGGCTGCGCTGATTCAGGCGAATCTGCCCCGAGCGGTTGACTCGAGAAATCGGCTGCTCGATCAGGTCGATGCCGTTGTCTCCGAGCACCTGGCAACCACGAATGGCCTGGGACTCATCCCAATATTGATTGACGTCGACCCGCACACTGGCGCGATCACCCAAAGCTTTTTTGATCGCCACGACGTGCTTGAGATCCTGCTCCAACGGATTGGCGCCGATCTTCAATTTGAAGATGCGATGACGCCGTACTTCAAGCATCTGCTCGGCCTCGGCAATGTCGCGCGCGGTGTCGCCGCTGGCCAGCGTCCACGCGACTTCGAGGCTGTCGCGCACACGGCCGCCGAGCAGTTCGCTGACGGGCAGGCCGAGGCGTTTGCCCTGCGCGTCGAGCAGCGCGCTTTCGATGCCGGATTTGGCGAAGGTGTTGCCCTTGGCGATCTTGTCGAGCCGCTGCATCGCCGCGTTGATGTTGTTGGCGTCCATGCCAATCAACGCTGGCGCGAGATGCGCGTCGATGTTGGCCTTGATGCTTTCCGGGCTTTCATAGCCGTACGCAAGGCCACCGATGGTGGTGGCTTCACCGATGCCTTCAACGCCATCGCTGCAGCGCAAACGCAAGATCACCAGGGTCTGCTTCTGCATGGTGTGCATCGCCAGTTTGTGCGGGCGAATGGTCGGCAGGTCGACGATGATCGTCGTCAAGTTTTCAATCAGGATTCGCGGCATATCAATGCTCCGTGAGAAGTGCTCAGCCGAGATCGCCGCCACCGACCGGCAAGGTCACGCCGGTGATGTACGAAGCGTCGTCAGAGGCGAGAAAGCGGATCGCGCCGACCTGTTCATCGAGGCTGCCGTAGCGTTTCATCAGGCTGCTGTCGAGGGTTTGCGTGACGATTTGCTGGTACCAGGTTTGTTCTTGCGCCGACTGTTCGGCGTCGTTGCGCGGGATGCGCCGAGGTGGCGCTTCGGTACCGCCGGGTGCAGTAGCGTTGACGCGAATGCCACGCTCGGCGTTTTCGAAGGCCAGGCACGCGGTGAGTGCGTTGATGCCGCCCTTGGCCGCGCCATACGGCACGCGATTGATGCTGCGGGTGGCTATGGACGAGACGTTGACGATGGCGCCGCTGCCTTGTTTGAGCATGTACGGCAGCGCGGCGTGGCAGCACCACAAGGTCGGGAACAGCGAGCGGCGCACTTCCGCCTCGATTTGTTCGACCTGGTAGTGCTCGAACGGCTTGGCCCAAATGGTGCCGCCAACGTTGTTGATCAGGATGTCGAGTCGATCGAAAGTGTTGATCGCTTCGGCCATGACCCGGGCGCAATCGGCGTATTGTTCGAGGTCGGCGGTCAGTGCCAGAACGCCCTCGCCTTGCAGTTCGTGAACCAGTTCGGAGCGGTCGACGGCGACCACTTGCGCGCCTTCGCTGAGCAGGCGCTCGCAGACGCGGCGGCCGATGCCTTGCGCCGCGCCGGTGACCAGCGCGACTTTGTTGGAGAATCTGTTGTTCATGACAACCTCGACTGAAACAGTTGCTTAAGCACACACAGCCCTTTGTGGCGAGGGAGCTTGCTCCCGCTGGACTGCGCAGCAGGCCCATCTTTTCATGAGGCAAAAGCGAGGGCCGCTGCGCGCCCCAGCGGGAGCAAGCTCCCTCGCCACAGGTGACTGCGGGCTCGGTTAATAGGGTCAGGCAGCGGCGAATTTTTCGTAGTAGAAATTCGCCGGAGTGATGCCCTGCTCGCGGATGTATTGGCTGACCGCTTCGACCATCGGCGGCGGACCGCACAGGTAGACGTCGACATCGCCGTCATTGAGGTGGCGCGGTTCGATGTGCTGGGTGACATAACCCTTGAGCGGGTGTGCACTTTGCGGATTGGCGACGCAGGCGCCGAAGCTGAAATTGGCGATGCGTGCGGCAAAGGCTTCCAGGCGATCGAGTTCAACCAGATCAAAGTCATTGGTCACGCCATAGATCAAATGCACCGGATGCGCACTGCCCTGCTCGGCGATCTTTTCCAGCATCGCGGTGAACGGCGCCAGACCGGTACCACCGGCGAGCAACAGCAGCGGCCGCTTGATTTCGCGCAGGTAAAAACTGCCCAGCGGCCCGGCCAGATTCATGCTGTCGCCGGCCTTGGCCAGACCGGTGAGGAAACTGCTCATCAAACCGCCGGGCACGTTGCGAATCAGAAAACTGACCTCGCCATTCCTCTGCAACGAGCTGAAGGAATACGCACGACTGTGTTCACTGCCCGGCACTTGCAGGTTGACGTATTGCCCCGGCAGGAATGCCAGTTTGCTCAGCGCTTCGCTCTTGATCGACAGCGCGATGGTGCTCTCGGACAACTGCCGGACAGCGCTGATCGCCGCCTGAAAATTGGCCTGTTCGGTTTTGCACACCTGCGATCCAACCGGCACGCGCACCACGCAATCGCTTGCGGCGCGCATCTGGCATGTCAGCACATAACCTTGTGCGAGTTCGTCGGCGCTCAAGGCGTCTTCGATGAAGTTGTCGCCCATCTCGTAACGCCCGGCTTCAGCGAAACATTTGCACGTGCCGCAGGCGCCGTCGCGGCAGTCCAGCGGGATGTTGATGCCTTGGCGATACGCCGCGTCGGCGACGGTTTCATGGCTGCCGGCCTCGATGAAACGAGTGACGCCGTCTTCAAAATTAAGGGCGATCTGGAAATTCATGGTGCACCTCGTCGTGTCGACTAGATGTGATAGATGTCGATGACCTGACGGACGTAATCGTTTTTCAGCACGACTTTCTTGGCCTTGATCAGCGGCTGCTCGCCACGCAGATCGAGGGTGTAGAAACTGCTGCCGAAGTAGCTGTCGGTGACCTGATAACGAAAGCTCAGGGTGTGCCAGTTGAAGCGCACCTGGCACTGGTCGGCGCTGTGCTCGACGATCTCGATGTTGCTCAGATTGTGCGAGGTGCGGGTGTCGGGAATCGTCGCGCTGGAGCGCTCGGTCTTGATCCGGAAGATGCGGTCTTCGAGGCCGCCACGGTTGCCGTACCAGATCAGCGAGATTTCGCTTTGCGGGTCTTCGGTGAGCGTGTCGTTATCGTCCCAGGCCGGCATCCAGAAAGTCGCGTCGGCGGCGTACAGTTCCAGCCATTGATCCCACTGGCCGTCATCGAGATAACGCGCTTCGCGGTAGAGAAAGTCGCGCACATTGTCGTAGAGGTTGCTCATCACACAGCCTCCACGGGGATCAGTTGTGGTTCGGCGGCAGCGGCTTTGAGCATGGTTTCCTGCCAATACTTGTGTTGCAGCACGAACAGGCCTTCGTCCTCGGTGCGCATACCGGAGAGCAGCGGTTTCAGGTCGATTTCTTCGGCCGCTGCGTCGGCGCCTTCCACCCAGTGGGTCGCGCCTCGGGACATGTCGTTCCAGCCTCGACCAGCGCCGTAGCCGGTCTGGCACGAACGGAACTCTTCCAGATCATCCGGTGTGGCCATGCCGCTGACGTTGAAAAAATCTTCGTACTGCCGGATGCGTTTCGCGCGCGCTTCGGCGCTCTCGCCTTTGGGGGCGATGCAGTAGATGGTGATTTCAGTCTTGTCGACCGAGATTGGCCGGGCGATGCGGATCTGCGAACTGAACTGATCCATCAGATACACGTTCGGGTACAGGCACAGGTTGCGCGAGTTTTCGATCATCCAGTCGGCGCGAGCCTGACCGAAATCACGCGCCAGTTCGTCACGACGCTCGTAGGCCGGGCGGTCTTCAGGGTTGGCCCAGCGCGTCCAGAGCAGCAGATGGCCGTGATCGAAGGAGTAGAAACCGCCGCCCTTCTTCGCCCAACTGCCGGCGCTCATGGTCTTGATCGCCTCGCCTGCTTCGCGTTGCTGGCGCTGGTTCTGCGTCGCGGCGTAATTCCAGTGCACGGAGCTGACGTGATAACCGTCGGCACCGTTTTCGGCGGTGAGTTTCCAGTTGCCTTCATAGATATAGGAACTGGAACCGCGGAGTACTTCGAGACCTTCCGGCGACTGGTCGACGATCATGTCGATGATCTTCGCTGACTCGCCCAAGTGCTCGGAGAGGGATTTCACATCGGCATTCAGGCTGCCAAACAGAAAGCCGCGGTAGGACTCGAAACGCGCGACTTTGGTCAGGTCATGGGAGCCTTCGCAGTTGAAGCTTTGCGGATACCCGGCCTCACTCGGGTCTTTGACCTTGAGCAGTTTGCCGCTGTTGTTGAACGTCCAGCCGTGGAACGGGCAGGTGTAGCTGGAACGGTTGCCGGATTTGTGCCGGCAAAGCATGGCGCCGCGATGGCTGCAGGCGTTGAGAAAAGCGTTGAGCACGCCGTCCTTGTTGCGCGCGATGAAGATCGGCTGGCGCCCCATGGTGGTGGTCAGAAAATCGTTGTTGTTGGGCAGTTGGCTTTCGTGGGCGAGGTAAATCCAGTTGCCTTCGAAGATGTGCGCCATCTCCAGTTCGAAAAGACGTGGATCGGTGAACATCTCCCGCTTGCAGCGGTAGGCGCCCTTCTCTTGGTCTTCTTCAAGCATGGCATTGAGGTAGTCGATTCCCAGGGACATGGCCAGGGCCTCCATTGTTATTGTTCAGGCCAGGTCAGATTAGGGAGGCGCAGCGCGGGGCAATAGCCGAATCCTGCAGATCGCTATCCGTTTTGTGCAGGACGGCGCGGCAGATGATTCGGACTGTTTCGAAGGGCGATCAGTGGCGGCGTTTGAGGGTGTGCGACGGCAGTTCGCCGAACTGTTGGCGATAGTTTTCGGCGAAACGGCCCAAGTGCAGGAAGCCGTAATCCAGCGCCAGCTCCGTGAGGTTGCGCACCGGGCAGCTCGGGTCGTTGAGGCAGGCGTGAATACGCGCAAGTTTGCGCTGACGGATGTATTGCATCGGCGTGATGCCGAGTTGGCGTTCGAACAAGGTGTACAGCGAACGCGGGCTCATGCTTGCCTGCGCGGCCAGGTGTTCGGCGGGCAGATCGAGTTTCAGGTTGCGCTCGATGTAATCGAGGATGCGCTCGAAACTGACGCTCGGCGAACTGAGATTCTCACGGCTGACATTGGTGTTCATCAGCGAGATCAGTTTGCTGCCGATGATCTGTGCGTAGTGCTCTTGCACCCGCAGCAACGGATCGCTGGCCTCGGCCTCCTGGCAAATCATCGCGAGCAGATTGGTGAAGCCCTCCAGTTCGCTCAACTGATAGTGATTGCGCAGAAAGCGGATACCGCTCGAAGGTCGCAACCAGCGCTGCTCGTCGCACACCGACTCGAGCACGCTGACCGGCACTTTGAGGATGAATTTTTCGCAGTCGTCGGAGTAAGTCAGATCAACCGGATCATCCGGATTGATCAATAACAACTCGCCCGGCACCAAATGATGTTCACGTTTATGCCCGCGCCACAGGCAATTGCCTTGCAGCAGCACTTGCAGGTGATACACGGTTTCCAGCGCCAGCGACGTCACCCGGACACTGCCGCCATAACTGATGCGGCACAGATCGAGATCGGCGAGTTTGCGATGGTTGAGGCTGGCTTGCGGATGGGCGGTTTTGGACAGGCCAATGAAGTGCTGGCCAACGTGCTGATTGACGTAGTCGGAGACGGCATAGGGGTCAGCGTGACGAAACACGCTGCTGCGATCACTCAGCAGATGACTGTCCATTAGGCGGTGCTCGATCTTGTCGTTATGGGGTGCACGGTTCTCAGACTCACCGGTCACAGTACGCTTGCGTGCAAAAACCGGCAATTGGACGAAAGGTCGGGTATCCGCTAATCGAACACTTTGTGTTCAGTTTTTGAACGGCGTGCCGATAACGCGAATAAGCAAAAGCAACTTTCCCTGTCGAAATTAAAGGACACCCGCATGAGCGACGCCTGGAACGAAGGATATTTCACCGACGAAGGCTACACCTACAGCTATAGCCGCGAAATCAATCCGGTCTTCCAGCGTTACTGTTTGCTGCTGCGCGGTTTTGCCGGCCTGGAGACCACTGACGGCTATCACTGTGAACTCGGTTTTGGTCAAGGCGTGTCGATCAATATCCATGCGGCGGCCAACCCCGGTTCCTATGTGGGCACCGATTTCCATCCGGGTCAGGCTGGCCACGCCATAGCTCTGGCGAACAGCTGGAACAGCGATGCGCGGCTGTATGACGACAGTTTCGAACAGCTGCTCGCGCGTAATGATCTGCCGCAATTCGACAGCATCAGCCTGCATGGCATCTGGACGTGGGTCAGCCGTGACAATCAGCAACTGATCGTCGAATTTGCCCGTCGTCACCTCAAGCCCGGTGGCCTGTTGTACGTCAGCTACAACTGTCTTCCCGGCTGGTCGCCTTCGGCGCCACTGCGCAATCTGTTCCGCCTGCACGACCGCTTTGCCACGAGCAGCTCCGCTCGCCCTGATCAGCGCATAGACGCCGCGCTGCAATTCTCCGAAGCGTTGCTGGCAGCCAACCCGAACTACGCCGGCACAGCCCCTGGCCTCAATGCCCAACTGCAGAGCATCAAAGGTCAGAATCGCCAATACGTCGCCCACGAATACTTCAATCGTGAGTGGAACTGTATGTACTTCACCGACGTGGTCGACGCCTTCGCTCCGGCCAAACTCGACTACGCCGCGACCGCTGTACCACTGGACACGGTCGATCCGCTCAACCTGAGCGCCGAAGGGATGGATTTCCTCGAAGGCATCGATCACCCGATCATGCGCGAGCAAGCGCGGGACTATTTCGTCAATCAGAATTTCCGCCGAGACCTGTACGTGCGCGGCGCCAACCGATTGTCTGCGGCAGAACAACGCCAGGGGCTGCTGAATACGCGCTTTATTCTGTTGCAGCCGGCGGAAAGCGTCGCCGCCAGCGTCAAGGGCCCGGCCGGCGAAGCGTCGTTGCAAGCCGAAGTGTACGGCCCGGTGCTTGAAGCACTGGCGGCCGATGCGTATGTCGCGAAGACTCTGCGCCAGCTCTCAAGCGCGTTGCCCGAAATACCTTTTGACGATCTGCTGCAGGCCCTCAGCGTACTGATCGGGATGAGCGCTGCCGCACCGTGCCAAAGCGAAGCCGCCGAGCGACTGGTGCAAGCGCGTTGCAGCACGCTCAATCTGCAATTGTGCAAACGTTCGTTGCTGAGCGACAAAATCCAGGTACTGGCCAGCCCGGTGACGGGCGGTGGCATCGTGGTCAGTCGCTTTCATCAGTTATTCCTGATCTCGCTCATGCAGGGCAAAAAACACCCGGCGGATTGGGCACAACTGGCATGGGCGGTGCTGGCCGAGCAAGATGTTGTCCTGGTTAAAAACAACCAGCCACTGAACACGGCCGAAGAAAACATTGCCGAATTGACGGAGCAGGCACACGCATTCGCCGCCGGTTCACTGGTGACGCTCAGGGCATTGAATATCGCCTGACCAAACGGCAGATGAAAAAAAACCCGGCTGATCAAGCCGGGTTTTTTCATTAAGGCCTGCGGTAAAACTACGCATTCAGGCGTTACGGCGTTCGAGCAGTCGATCAGCACCACCCTCGGCAACCAGGTTGCCTTTCAGATGATCCGAACCGTCGGCGGCAACGGCGTCACTGAACAGAGGATCGGTTTCGTTCGCGGCGACCGAGTCGCTGAACAACCGGTCGGTTTCCGTTGCGGCGACCGCGTCACTGAACAGCGGATCGGTTTCAGTCGCAGCAAAAGCGTTCAGGGCGAAGATCGAGAAAGCAATGCCGAGCAGGGTTTGGCGTTTCATGGTGTGTGCTCCGTGGTGCAGTGGTTGGGTATGGAGCCGATCTTACGCCGCGCGATCAATATGAGAACTTCATTGGGTTAATGGTTGTTATTGATAGCGTCAATGATTGTGTCTCACTCCAGCAACTGGCGCCGCATCGCACCCGGCGACATCGCAAACCAACGCTGACACGCGCGATTGAACACGCTTTGCTCGCTGTAGCCGAGAAGCCCGGCGACCTGCGACATCGGCATGTGCCTCTGCCCCAGATAGTGTTCGCTGCGCTCTTTACGGAGTGTCTCGACAACGTCATCGAAACTGCGACCCTGCTCGGCCAGCCTTCGCTGCAACATACGCACGTGCATCCCGAGTTGTTCTGCGATCAAAGGCAAGCGGCAACGCTGGATCGGCATCATGCGCAGCACCAGACGTTCCACCTGCTTGACTACATCCGAGGTGGCCTGCAAATCGAACTGATCGAAATACTGCTCAAGCGCCTGATGCAGATAAGGCGCCTGCTGTTCGATCGGCTGATTCAGCTGCTCGTTGCTTAACACCAGCGCATTGCAGGGCTGGCCGGTTTGCACCGTCGTTTTGAAATAGCGCCGGTAGGTTTTGCCAGTCAAATGTGTGCTGGAAAAAAGTACCGACTGCGCGACGAAATGGTCGCCATACAGCAGCTTCATACCGTTATGCGCCACGCCCATCGCCAGTTCGATCATTTGCCGGCGGGGAGCCGGGCCCGAGAGCCGGATGTCGATGACCAGTCGTGGAGAGCCGGCCTCGCTGTGATCCAGATCGAGCTGAATGCCCGGGCTGTGGTAACCGATGAAGCGGATGATTTGCGCCAGCGCCTCCCCCGCCGTGGCGCAGGTTCGGGCGATCACTGCTATCGGCCCGAGTACATGCAAATCCTGATATTCGGCCATGCGCAGGCCGAAATCGGCGCAGTTCAGCTCGCGCGCGGCAAACTCCAGCAGGCCCACCAAAGAGCGTAAAGGCACGCGCGCCTCTTCGTCCTCCAGCAACTGCGGATTGATCCGAAAGCGTTCGAGCATGCGGTCTGCATCGCCGCCGAGCTGGCTGGTGACTTGCCGAAAACCGGTGAACGAGGTTGTTCTTATTAATGAAGTCATGTCACCAAATATCAAATAAATGTCATGAGAGATCAATAATTTTCTTGTCCTACAAGCCAACAATCAACCCGGGGTACTTACCGCTGCGTCATCGCGACGCTGCCACTGCTCACTCGCTCGGGATTGCTCTGTAATGGAATTCGATTACGTAATCATCGGTGCCGGCTCAGCCGGTTGCGTTCTGGCCAATCGCCTGAGTGCAGACCCGCACGTCACGGTGTGTTTGCTGGAGTCAGGCCCTGAAGACCGCTCACCACTGATCCACGCACCGGTGGGCGTCGCAGCGATAGTGCCGACGCGGCATGTCAATTGGGCGTTCAAGACCGTTGCGCAGCCAGGCTTGAACGGGCGTTACGGCTATCAACCACGGGGCAAGACGCTGGGCGGTAGCAGTTCGATCAACGGCATGATTTATATTCGTGGCCATCACACGGACTTTGACGATTGGCAGGCGCAGGGCAATCCGGGCTGGTCGTTTGCTGAGGTGCTGCCGTACTTTCGCAAGAGCGAGATGAACTACCGCGGTGCCTGCGATCTGCACGGCGCGCTCGGTGAACTGTACGTCGGCAAAAACCCGATACATCCAGCGACTCAGGCCTTTATCGACGCGGGTCAGATGGCCGGGCACCGCTACAACGCGGATTTCAACGGTGTCGATCAGGAAGGCATCGGCCAGTACGACGTGACGATCCGCGAGGGGCGACGCTGGAGCACGGCCACCGCGTTTCTCAAACCGATTCGACACACGCGCAAAAACCTCACCGTGCTGACGTCGGCGGTCGCCGAGCGCATTGTGCTAGAGGACAAAAAAGCCGTCGGTGTCACGCTTTGCCGCAACGGTGACCGGCAAACCATCAAGGCCCGGCGCGAGGTTCTGCTCAGTGCCGGCGCCTTTGGCAGCCCGCAGTTGCTGATGCTGTCGGGGATTGGCCCGCAAGAGGAGCTCAAACCTCAAGGCATCGCGGTTCTGCACGAACTTACGGGCGTCGGCCAGAATCTGCAGGATCATCCGGATGTCGTGCTCCAGTACAAAAGCCCCGATACGTCATTGATGGGCATCTCTGTAAGCGGCGGCATCAACATGGGCAAGGCCTGGCTTGATTACGTCAGGCATCGTCGGGGGCCGTTCATCAGCAACTTCGCTGAAGGCGGTGCTTTTCTGAAAACCGACAGCAGCCTGACGCGTCCGGACATCCAGTTGCATTCAGTGATCGCGATGATCGACGACCACAACCGCAAATTGCACTGGGGGCACGGTTTCAGTTGTCACGTCTGCGTGCTGCGCCCAAAAAGCAGAGGCAGCGTCGGTTTGCAGTCGATTGACCCTACCGCCCCGCCTCGCATCGACCCAAATCTTCTAGGCCATGACGATGACGTCGAGACATTGCTGACGGGATACCGCATGGCCCGCGAGATCATCCAGCAAGCGCCCATGGCACGTTTCGGTCTGAAAGATGTGCTCAGCGAAGGCTTGTACGGGGACGAGCAACTGATCCAGCTACTGCGCCAGCGTGCAGACTCCATCTACCACCCGGTCGGCACCTGCAAGATGGGCAACGATGAACTCGCCGTGGTCGACAGTCAGTTACGCGTGCACGGGATCGAAGGGCTCCGCGTCGTTGACGCATCGATCATGCCGACCCTGGTGGGCGGTAACACCAATGCAGCCTCGATCATGATTGCCGAACGTGCCGCTGACTGGATTATCAATGCACGTTAAGCGTCGATGAGAAGTTTTATCTGTCAGAAAAGTCGCAACTTAATTGGCTGCATTAATTGTCGTGACATCAAGTACTTGGTTTGATTTCAGAGGTTCGTCAGAGGGCAAATGTCATATTTAGACACGCGCACTGGAGGCGAAAACACCCACGCCATCTAAGGTGAAACGGGCATTCCGTAAAGTTTGCACGAGGGCAAAGTGATAGCACGTCATAAGTCCGTAAGGACTACCTGTCTAAAGGAGTTGTAGGTATGACTGATTTAAGTAAGTGGTTACCTACGTTTGCGTTAGTTGCAGCGTCGGTCATCTCAGCCTCGGCCATGGCTGCGGAGAAACCCAACATATTGGTGATTTTTGGTGACGACATCGGCCAGACCAATATCAGCGCCTATTCAATGGGCGTGGTGGGTTACAAAACGCCAAACATCGACCGGATTGCCAAAGAAGGCATGATGTTCACCGACTACTACGCGGAGAACAGCTGCACGGCAGGTCGATCTTCTTTCATCACTGGCCAGACGCCACTGCGTACCGGCCTGTCGAAAGTCGGCATCCCCGGCGCACCGGTCGGCCTGCAAAAACGCGATATCACCATCGCTCAGGCGCTCAAATCCCAGGGTTATGCGACCGGTCAGTTCGGCAAGAACCACTTGGGCGACAAGGATGAATACCTGCCGACCAACCACGGTTTCGACGAGTTCTTTGGCAACCTGTATCACCTCAATGCCGAAGAAGAACCTGAGCGTCCGTACTGGCCGAAGGATGACCCGGAATTCGTCAAAGCCACCTCCCCTCGCGGCGTCATTCACAGCTTTGCCGATGGCAAAATCGAAGACACCGGTGCGTTGACTAAAAAACGCATGGAAACCATCGACGACGAAACCACCGCCGCCGCACAGGCTTTCATCGAGAAACAGGCGAAAGCGGACAAACCGTTTTTTGTCTGGATGAACACCACCCGCATGCACGCGTTTACGCACATTCGTGACTCAATGCAGGGCCAAAGCGGCATGCCGGGCAACGATTACGCCGACGGCATGATCGAGCACGACGGTGACGTCGGTAAACTGCTGAAAACCCTCGATGACCTGAAAATCACCGACAACACCATCGTGGTTTACACCACCGACAACGGCCCGAACCAGTGGTCGTGGCCCGATGCGGCAACCACACCGTTCCGCAACGAGAAGAACTCCAACTGGGAAGGCGCATACCGTGTGCCAGCAATGGTTCGCTGGCCGGGCAAGATCAAACCGGGTGAAGTGTCCAACGAGCTGTTCTCGGGTCTGGACTGGTTCCCGACACTGCTCGCCGCTGCGGGTGATACCGATGTCACCAACAAGCTGCTCAAAGGCTGGGCGCCGACTTCCGGTGGCACCAGTTTCAAAGTGCATCTGGATGGCTACAACCAACTGCCGTACCTGACCGGCCAAAGCCCTAAAGGTGAGCGCAAGGAGTTCTACTACTTCAACGACGATGGCGTGCTGGTGTCGATGCGTTTCGGCAACTGGAAAGCCGTGTTCTGCGAACAACGCGCACCGGGCGGTTTCAAGGTCTGGAGCGAACCGTTCGTGTGCCTGCGCGTACCGAAAATCTTCAACCTGCGCATGGACCCGTATGAACGTGCCGATATCGTTTCCGACCAGTACTACGACTGGACGACCAAAAACGTTTATCTGACCGAAATGGCCGTCGGCAAGTCCGCAGCGTTCCTGCAGACCTTCGTCGATTACCCGCCTAGCCAGAAACCGGCGAGCTTCAGCGTTGACCAGATCCGCGCGGCGGTCGATGCAAAAATCGCTGAAAAAATGAAGGCCGAAGCAAAACAGTAAGACGAGCGCCTGAGAGCGGCATCGCAAAGCTTTCTCCAGACGCGGCATCCCGTATGTCGCGCCTGGAGAAAGCCCCATTATTCAGGGAGAAGAACATATGAAGGCAGCCCTATGGGTGTTGACGCTGGCGTCACTGGCAGGCTGTGCGGCACCCTCGATGAATGAACTGCGCCAGGAAGAACCGCGCCAAGTGCTGCATTCGAAAAAAGCCGTCAAGGTGATTGCCGACTGCGTACAGCATGGCTGGGAGAACCTTTCGGTGTTCGAGGGCCGATCCGGGGCCACTCAGGAACCGGGCAAGAAAGGCGCGATTACGGTGGCCACAACGGGCTCGGCATACTTCGTTGATATTCAGCCTGATGCGTCCGGTTCGGTGGCGAAATATTACGCATCGACCTATCGCTGGATATCCAGGAAGCACTTGGACACTGTGGAAAGCTGCCTGTAATTTGCCGCCTGGCCCACTGCGCAGAGGTGGGCCGGGATTACTTGCACTTGGCCAACACCACCTGACAGGTGTTCGGCGTGCCACCGGAACGACCGGCATAGCGGATGCAGTTGTTCAAGGATTTTTGGCGAGCCATGTTCAGGCTGGAGCCCCACGCGAGACCGCCCTCGCCGACCGTTGGTAATGCCTTGGCGTAACAACTGTCGCCGACGCCTGATGGCGGATAGTGCTTTCGGCTCGAGCAGCCTGAGATCAACGTCAGGCTGATCGCTACCAACGTGAGCCAGGCCCATAACGGACTCCGGCACCTCTGTAATCCGATCATCCCGTTTCACCTGCTGCGAGAGAGCCGCGAATGGCATGAGTCTAGCCGGTATGCCACAGGGTCATGTAGGAGCTGCCGAAGGCTGCGATCTTTTGATCTGTTTTTAAGATCAAGATGAAAAGATCGCAGCCTTCGGCAGCTCCTACAGTAATCCGATTAGCCCGTTACCTCTGGCCAACGCAGCCAAACTGTGGGAGCCGGCTTGCTCGCGAAAGCGGTGTGTCAGGTACCGAATTGTTAAACGAACGACCGCTTTCGCGAGCAAGCTCTGCTCCTACAAAAGCACAAGCAACATCAAAAAATCGCAGCCTTCGGCAGCTCCTACACAGGATGAGCGCAAGCTCGGCTGCAGCTTTTGATCTTGCTCTACCCGCCCCGTCGGAAGGCTGAGTGGAGGGATTTATCCGGGGGTGGGAGCGCAGCGACCGTTTGGCGCAGCCAAACACATCGAGAGGAGGTGCAGCGCAGCAAACCGGAGGCGATGCGCCCGGATGAATTCCGTAACGAAGGAACCCCGAGCCCCAGCGAGCGGGCCGAACGCTGGGGCAAAGCCTTTTGGGTTACCTTTTCGGCGTTTGGAAAAGGTGACCCGCCGTAAGGGCGGAACCCTAAGCCGCCGTTACCGCAGCAATGGATATGTACTCAGTCACCAAAAATCCAGCCGCCCAACCCGACGCCTTCGCGAGCAAGCCCGCACACAGTTGGAACCGAGTACATTAAAAAAAAGACTAGTCGGCTCTAATACCGCCATCGCTGGCAAGCCAGTTCCCACAGTGTTTTGGGTGTGACCAGGATTTGGGATGAGCCCAGAACCTGTGGGAGCGGGCTTGCTCGCGAAGGCGGCGGCAGGCTCAGCATCCACGTTGCAGGTACACCGCTTTCGCGAGCAAGCTCTGCTCCTACAAAAGCACAAGCAACATCAAAAGATCGCAGCCTTCGGCAGCTCCTACACAGGATGAGCGCAAGCTCGGCTGCAGCTTTTGATCTTGCGCTACCCGCCCCGTCGGAAGGCTGAGTGGAGGGATTTATCCGGGGGTGGGAGCGCAGCGACCGTTTGGCGCAGCCAAACACATCGAGAGGAGGTGCAGCGCAGCAAACCGGAGGCGATGCGCCCGGATGAATTCCGTAACGAAGGAACCCCGAGCCCCAGCGAGCGGGCCGAACGCTGGGGCAAAGCCTTTTGGGTTACCTTTTCGGCGTTTGGAAAAGGTGACCCGCCGTAAGGGCGGAACCTTAAGCCGCCGTTACCGCAGCAATGGATATGTACCCAGCCAACAAAAATCCAGCCCTTCGCGAGCAAGCCCGCTCCCACAGGGGATTACGGTCGTTCACTGAAAAGTGGCCTGTCGATACTGGCGAGGGGTGAAACCGGTAGAACCCTTGAATTGGCGAGTGAACGCACTGTGATCGGTGTAACCGCATTGCAGCGCAACGTCAGTGATCGGCAAATCACTATGCAGCAGGCGATGCGCATGCTCCAGCCGCACCTTCTGGATCATCTGCCGAGGCGTCAAATGGAACACGCGCTTACAGTAACGCTCCAGTTGCGCAACGGAAATACCAGCAATCCGGGTCAATTCCACCAAAGTCACCCGACGATTGAAATTCGCCCGAATGTGCTCATCGACAGCCGCCAATCGTTCAAACGCCGGATGCGTTTCACTGGCCGATTGCAGATCCACCGAAATCCCCGCCAGCCCGATAATCACCCCGTCACGGTTGTACAGCGGCTGCTTGTGCGTCAGGCACCAGCCCGGTTCGCGACTGCCGTACAGGTGTAGCTCAAGCTGATCCTCCAGCACAAAGCCCTCCTCCAGCACTTTGCGATCCTGCTCGGTATAGCCCGGGCCTAGTTGCGCCGGGAATACCTGCGCACTGGTTTTACCGAGCAACGGACGCAAATCCTTCAAGCCACAACGCTGCACCAACGTGCGGTTGGCGAGCACGTAACGCGCCTGCGTGTCCTTGATGAAAATCGCCGCATTGGGGATCACGTCGAGCATCGGCAACAGCAGCGCCGCACCGGCCAGTAACTCCTCCAGGGTCTGCGGACGATGGCCGCCGATGCCTTGGGACAGGATCGAAAACGCTTGCTGCATTACGGATTCCTCTTCAAACGCGGATCGGCCAAGTGCCCGCCCTGCGGCGTTCGCGTGCAGATTGCAGGATCAATGCAGGCCTGTCGAGGGCCGCGATTAATCTGCGCCATTGTGCTGATTTCGTCATCCAACCCGCCGCAAAACATCAATCGCCATGCCGTCGATGAGTTCAAAGTCTGGCCGTCCCAGTGACACAACTGCCTATCCAATAACTCACAAGAAGGCGATGCCATGTCAGGCCAAGGCAAGTTCAAAAAACAGCTTTCACTGATCGACCTCACATTTATCGGGCTCGGAGCGATCTTCGGTTCTGGCTGGTTGTTCGCGGCCAGTCACGTGTCCGCGATTGCCGGGCCGGCGGGGATTTTCTCCTGGTTGCTGGGCGGTTTTGCCGTGTTGTTGCTGGGCATCGTTTACTGCGAACTGGGCGCGGCCTTACCGCGTGCCGGCGGCGTGGTGCGTTACCCGGTTTACTCCCACGGGCCGCTGCTCGGCTACCTGATGGGCTTCATCACCCTGATCGCGTTTTCCAGTCTGGTGGCGATCGAAGTGGTTGCTTCGCGCCAATACGCGGCGGCATGGTTTCCCGAGCTGACCCAGACGGGCAGCGGCAACCCGACGATCCTCGGCTGGATGGTGCAGTTCGGCCTGCTCTGCGTGTTTTTCCTGCTCAACTACCGCAGCGTGAAGACCTTCGCCAAGGCCAACAATCTGGTCAGCGTGTTCAAGTTCATCGTGCCGCTGCTGGTGATCGGCGTGCTGTTCACCTTCTTCAAACCGGCCAACTTCCAGGTGCAAGGTTTTGCGCCGTTCGGCTTGTCCGGTATCGAAATGGCAGTGTCGGCGGGCGGCGTGATTTTCGCCTATCTGGGGCTGACACCGATCATCTCGGTGGCCAGTGAAGTGAAGAATCCGCAGCGCACCATTCCTATCGCGTTGATTCTCTCGGTGTTGCTGTCGACGCTGATTTATGTGCTGCTGCAAATGGCCTTTCTCGGCAGCATCCCGACAGAAATGCTCGCCAATGGCTGGGCCGGGATCAGCAAAGAGTTTTCCCTGCCGTATCGCGACATCGCTCTGGCGCTAGGCGTGGGTTGGCTGGCGTATCTGGTGGTCGCCGATGCGGTGATCTCGCCAAGCGGTTGCGGCAACATCTACATGAACGCCACGCCGCGCGTGATCTACGGTTGGGCGCAGACCGGCACCTTCTTCAAAGTCTTCACCCACATCGACGAGAAGTCCGGCATCCCACGTCCGGCGCTGTGGCTGACCTTCGCCCTGTCGGTGTTCTGGACGCTGCCATTTCCGTCGTGGGAAGCGCTGATCAACGTGGTCTCCGCCGCGCTAGTGTTGAGCTACGCCGTGGCACCGGTTTCGGTGGCTGCACTGCGCCGCAATGCGCCGAACATGCCGCGTCCGTTCCGGGTCAAGTGCATGGGCGTGCTCGGGCCGGTGTCGTTCATCATCGCCGCGCTGATCGTTTACTGGTCGGGCTGGAACACCGTGTCGTGGCTGCTTGGCCTGCAAATTCTGATGTTCGTTGTGTATCTGCTGTGCGGCCGTTTCGTGCCGACCGCGCACCTCAATCTGGCCAGCCAGGTGCGCTCCTCGGCGTGGTTGATAGCCTTCTACGCAGTAACCATCGTCCTGTCGAAACTCGGCACCTTTGGTGGCCTCGGCATCCTCGCTCATCCGTTCGACACCATTGTCGTCGCCGTTTGCGCCACCGGTATTTATTACTGGGGCGCCGCGACGGGCGTACCGGCGCACCTGCTGCGTCTGGAAGAAGACGATGAAGAAAGCGAAGTCGCCGCCCCTGCCTCGACCGTGACCGTGCGCCCTGCCGGCGCCTACTGAAATCATCCAACGGGATCTATTCATGAAAGAAGTACACGTCATTGATTCCCACACCGGCGGTGAACCCACGCGTCTGGTGATGAGCGGTTTCCCCGATCTGCCCGGCAACAGCATGGTGGAAAAGCGCGATGCCCTGCGCAATCAGCATGACGTCTGGCGCCGCGCCTGCCTGCTGGAACCGCGCGGCAACGATGTGCTGGTCGGCGCGCTGTATTGCCAACCGGTGTCGCCGGACGCCACGTGCGGGGTGATTTTCTTCAACAACGCCGGTTACCTCGGCATGTGCGGCCACGGCACCATCGGCCTGATCAACTCGTTGCAGTACCTGGGAAAAATCCAGCCGGGCGTGCACAAGATCGACACACCGGTCGGCCCGGTCAGCGCCACGTTGCATGACGACGGCTCGGTCACGCTGGGCAACGTCCCCGCTTACCGTCATCGCAAACAGGTGCCGGTGGATGTGCCGGGATTCGGTCGCGTCTTCGGCGATATCGCCTATGGCGGCAACTGGTTCTTCCTCGTTTCCGAACACGGCCAGACGCTGACGATGGACAACGTCGAACACCTCACCGCCTACACCTGGGCGATGCTCAAGGCCCTCGAAGACCAAGGTATTTACGGCGAAGACGATGCGGTGATCGACCACATCGAACTGTTCGCCGATGACGCCAACGCCGACAGCCGCAACTTCGTCATGTGCCCCGGCAAAGCCTACGACCGCTCCCCATGCGGCACTGGCACCAGCGCCAAACTCGCCTGCCTCGCCGCCGACGACAAGCTGCAACCCGGCGCGATCTGGGTGCAGGCGAGCATCACCGGCAGCCAGTTCGAAGGCCGCTTCGAATGGGAGGGCGAGCGCATTCGCCCGTACATCACCGGCCGCGCCTACATGACCGCCGACAGCACCTTGCTGATCGACGAAACAGACCCGTTCGCGTGGGGCATTTAAGCCGCCGCGCAGACTTTTCACCTCAATTTGAACGATGTGCCAAGGAGTTAAAACAATGAGCGACAACATCTTCACCGGTTGCATGCCGGCCCTGATGACCCCGTGCACCGCGCAGCGCAAACCGGACTTCGACGCGCTGGTGGCCAAGGGTCGCGAGCTAATCGATATCGGCATGAGCGCGGTGGTGTATTGCGGCTCGATGGGTGACTGGCCGCTGCTCACCGAGGCTGAACGTCAGGAAGGCGTGGCGCGTCTGGTGGCAGCAGGCATTCCTACGATTGTCGGCACCGGCGCGGTGAATTCCCGTGAAGCAGTCGCCCACGCGGCGCATGCGGCAAAAGTCGGCGCGCAAGGTTTGATGGTGATTCCGCGCGTACTGTCCCGTGGCGCTTCAGCGACTGCACAAAAAGCCCACTTCGCGGCCATTTTGCAAGCGGCGCCGAACCTGCCGGCGGTGATCTACAACAGCCCTTACTACGGCTTTGCCACCCGCGCCGATCTGTTCTTCGAACTGCGCCGCGAGTACCCGAACCTGATCGGCTTCAAGGAATTTGGCGGCGGCGCCGACCTGCGCTACGCCGCTGAAAACATCACCTCCAAAGATGAAAACGTGACGCTGATGGTCGGCGTCGACACGCAAGTGGTGCACGGTTTCGTCAACTGCAACGCCACCGGCGCGATCACCGGGATCGGCAACGCCCTGCCCCGCGAAGTGCTGCAACTGGTTGCGCTGAGCAAAAAGGCTGCCCAAGGAGATGCGCAGGCGCGGCGTCAGGCGCGGGAGCTGGAATCGGCATTGGCGGTGCTGTCGTCGTTCGATGAAGGCTGCGATCTGGTGCTGTATTACAAGCATCTGATGGTGCTCAACGGCGACAAGGAATACACCCTGCACTTCAACGAAACCGATGCGTTGAGCGACTCGCAGCGGCGTTATGCCGAGAAGCAGTACGCGCTGTTCCGTCACTGGTACGAGAACTGGTCGGCAGAACAGAACTTCGCCTGATCCTTGCTTTCGCCTGCCGTGAAGTTTTTAGCTCACGGCGGGCATCACTTTTTTATCGGGAAAACACCATGACGCTGACGGGCCACATGCTGATCGGGCAGCACATTGTCGCGGGTAATCGCGAAGCCATTCGGGGCATCAACCCGGCCACGAACGCCACGCTGGAACCGGCGTATGCCGGCGGTTCGGCGGAACATGTCGAGCAGGCTTGCGCGCTGGCCTGGGCGGCGTTCGACGCTTATCGCGAGACAACCCTGAATGTCCGCGCCGAATTTCTTGAAAGCATTGCCGCGGAAATCGAAGCCCTCGGTGATGAATTGATCGACCGCGCCATGGCTGAAACCGGCCTGCCGCGCCCTCGCCTGTTGGGTGAACGCGGGCGCACTTGCCAACAATTGCGAATGTTCGCGCGCACCGTGCGCGCGGGCGAATGGCTGGATGTGCGCGTCGATAACGCGCAGCCGGATCGTCAACCGATGCCGCGTTCGGATCTGCGTCAACGGCAGATTGCGCTGGGGCCGGTGGCGGTGTTCGGCGCGAGCAATTTTCCCTTGGCGTTTTCGGTGGCGGGCGGCGATACGGCATCGGCGCTGGCGGCCGGCTGCCCGGTGATCGTCAAGGCGCACAGTGCGCATCCCGGCACCAGTGAACTGGTTGGCCGCGCGGTGGCGCGGGCGGTGAAAACCTGTGGTTTGCCGGACGGTGTGTTTTCGCTGTTGTACGGTTCCGGGCGCGAAGTGGGCATTGCGTTGGTCCGCGATCCACGCATCAAAGCTGTGGGTTTTACGGGTTCGCGCAGCGGTGGTCTGGCGCTGATTCAAGCGGCACAGGCGCGGCCCGAGCCGATTCCGGTGTATGCGGAAATGAGTTCGATCAACCCGGTGCTGCTGTTTCCGGCGGCATTACAGAAGCGCACTCAGGCATTGGCCGATGGGTTTGTGGCTTCGCTGACATTGGGCGCCGGGCAGTTTTGTACCAATCCGGGATTGGTGATTGCCCTGAAAAGTGCAGCGCTGGTCAGTTTTATCGCCGCTACGGCCGAACGGATTAAAAACAGTCCGGCGCAGACGATGCTCACCCCGGGGATCTTCAATGCCTATGAATCGGCGGTGAATGCGCTGGCCGAAAACGCTCGGGCAAACGTCGCCGCCATCGGCCAGATCGGCAGCGGCCCGAATCAGGGTCAGGCGCAGGTGTTTGTCAGCGACGCCGCTGACTTCCTCGCTGATCACAATCTGCAGGGAGAAGCCTTTGGCGCCGCATCGTTGATCGTGCAATGCGCCAGCGTGGATGAAATGCGTCAGGTCACCGAGCGTCTGGAAGGTCAGTTGACTGCGACGCTGCACCTGGATGATGAAGACCTTGATCACGCCCGCGCGCTGCTGCCGACACTGGAGCGCAAGGCCGGACGCTTGCTGGTGAATGGCTGGCCGACCGGCGTCGAAGTCTGCGATGCAATGGTGCACGGCGGGCCCTTCCCGGCGACGTCAGACTCGCGCACAACGTCGGTGGGCACGGCGGCGATCCTGCGTTTTCTGCGCCCGGTCTGTTATCAGGATTTCCCCGACAGCTTGTTGCCGACAGCACTGAAACACGCCAATCCGTTGCACCTGAGTCGCCTGCTCGATGGGCACAGGGAAGCACTGACCAATGACGAATAACGTCTCCCACGACATCGCCGTGGTCGGCGCCGGCATCATCGGCGTCGCCTGCGCCTTGCGTTTTGCCCGCGAGGGTTTGCGCGTGGTCGTCATCGATCAACAGCTACCGGGCCACGGCGCTTCTTTCGGCAACGCCGGGCATCTGGCGACCGAACAGGTGTTCCCGATTGCCGATGCGTCGATCCTCAAACGCCTGCCGGCCATGCTGCTCGACCCGATGGGGCCGTTGCGGCTGGACTGGAAATACCTGCCCCGCGCCTTGCCGTGGTTCACGCGGCTGCTGCTGAACCTGCGGGCGGAACCGTTTCAGAAAACCGTGGCCGGATTACGCGCGCTGAATGAAAGCAGTCTGGATGCCTGGCAGCGCTTGCTCGCCGACATCCAGCGGCCGGACTTGCTCAAAGTCGACGGCTCGTTGCTGGTGTTCGAACGCCCGGAATCACGTCAGGCCATCGGCGCGTTGCAAGCTCGATTGCGACAGCAGGAAGTGCCTGTCGATTATTGGCAGGCCAAGGCGATTCAGGACACGGCGCCGCAACTCAGCGAGCAGATTCAGGGCGGTTTGTTCTTTCCGCGCACCGGGCATTTCATTGACCCGTACCGGGTGGTGTGCGAATTGGTTGAAGCGGCAAAAGCCTGCGGCGTGAGTTTTCTGCAGCAGCAGGTGCAGGGAGGCCATGTTCAGGAAAACGGCGTTTCGCTGATTACCGGAAATGGTGGCTTGACCGCAAGCCGCGTGCTGATTGCCTGCGGCGCGCACTCGGCGAAACTGACCGCTGCGCTGACCGGCAAAAAAGTACCGCTGGACACCGAGCGCGGTTATCACCTGATGTTGCCGCAGGAACAGGGTCGACTGCCCTTCCCGGTCACCTCGCTGGAACGCAAGTTCATCATGACGCCGATGACCGAAGGGTTGCGGCTGGCGGGTACGGTTGAATTTGCGGGGCTGGAGAAACCGCCGAGCATGGAGCGCGCATGGCAGTTGCATCGGTTGAGTCAGGGCTTGTTTCGCAAGGATCTGAGTGCTGAAGCGGCGACACCGTGGATGGGATTGCGGCCGTCGTTGCCGGACTCGCTGCCGGTGATTGATCAGGTGTGCGGGGGCAAGGTGTTGCTTGCGTTTGGTCATCAGCATTTGGGGCTGACGCAGGCGGCGGTGACGGCGGAGATGGTTGTCGGGATGGCGTTGCGTGAGATGCCGAGAAACGAGCCATACAGGCTTGACCGTTTCTAAAAACCGCCCTGTAGGAGCTGCGGCACGCTGCGATCCTTTGATCTTGATTTTTTAAGATCAAAAGATCGCAGCGTGCCGCAGCTCCTACAGGGCTTTGTATTTAGGCGTCGTAGAAAGGGGCGACCGATACCCGGCTACCGACAAAGAAACTGTCCGCCACCAACCGCAACGGTTGCAAATCCAGATCACTGCCCTTCTCGGCAATCAACTGTTGAAAATGCCGATACACCGCCGCGTACTCACCCTCTTCCGATACGGCCTGACGCACGCCATCAATACTCAACAGCGCCCCACCGTTATCCAGTCGCAGCACGCCTTCCTTGCAACGAATCTCAATACTCCACAACTCATCATGCCCATGATCAAAATCAAACTCCGCTCGCACATCGAGCTGCTGCGCATCCGACATTTTGATCGAAGCGGCAATCGGCGATTGGCAGTTTTCCGGCACGCGCAGTTCTGCGGATTCGACAAACAGCGGCAGCGCCAAAAGGTGAGTGACGATCGACAAGGCATTGATGCCCGGATCGAATACGCCGAGGCCGCCGGGTTGCCAGATCCACGTCTGGCCGGGGTGCCACTTGCGCACATCTTCTTTCCAGTCGATCTGCACGCTTTGCAAAGTGCGCGTGGCGAGCCAGTCACGGGCGATTTCGATGCCCGGCGCAAAGCGTGAATGCCAGGCAAACAAGGCACTGACGCCCTGCTCTTTTGCCTGATCGACCAAGGCCATGGCCTCGCCCAACGTTGCGCACGGCGGCTTTTCCACCAGCACATGTTTGCCCGCCGCCAGCGCTTGCTGCACCAGGGCGAAGCGACCTTGCGGCGGCGTGCAGAAGGCAATTGCATCGACCGGCGGGCCGTTTTCGAGCAACTCGCTCAGTGACTGAAAATTCTCTACGCCGGCGCAAGGTTTGCCTTGGGTGGCGACAGACACCAACTGGAATGCGCGGTTGGCGTTGATCGCCGGGACGTGTTGATCCTGAGCAATCTTGCCGTAGCCCACCAGACCGAGACGGATTGGTTGCATCAATGACTCCTGCTTGAGTTTTTTGTTTTATGCAGCGAACCGGCAGATTACCCGCAAACGCCGCGAGCGTCTGTCACCGCAAAGTCACAACGGCGCACAGGATCAGGCAAGGATCGCACAGGAATGCACTACTTCCCGGCCCACCGAAAAGCGAAGAATGTCACCACGACAAACCGATTGAGGATGTTCCCATGCTTGTACAAGCCTACGGCGCCCACGCTGGCGACAAACCCCTTGAGCCAATGCAGATCAACCGCCGCGCCCCGGCGGCCCATGACGTGCAGATCGATATCGCCTTCTGCGGCATCTGCCATTCAGACCTGCACCAGGTGCGCGCGGAATGGGCCGGCACGCAATTCCCTTGCGTGCCGGGACATGAAATTGTCGGTCGTGTGTCGGCGGTGGGCGCGCATGTCGGCGATTACAAGGTGGGCGATCTGGTCGGCGTCGGTTGCATCGTCGACAGCTGCAAACACTGCGATGACTGTGAGTCCGGGCTGGAAAACTACTGCGACGGCATGATCGGCACCTACAACTTCCCGACCCCGGACGCGCCGGGCTGGACGATGGGCGGTTACGCGCAAAACATCGTCGTGCATGAACGCTACGTGTTGCGCATCCGCCATCCCGAAGCGCAACTGGCCGCCGTCGCGCCGCTGCTGTGCGCGGGTATCACCAATTATTCACCGCTGCGCCACTGGAACGCCGGGCCTGGCAAAAAAGTCGGCGTGGTTGGCATCGGCGGTTTGGGCCACATGGGCATCAAACTGGCGCATGCCTTGGGCGCGCACGTTGTGGCCTTCACTACTTCGGAATCCAAGCGCGAAGCGGCGTTGGCGCTGGGTGCCGATGAAGTGGTGGTTTCTCGCAATCCTGAGGAAATGGCTGCGCACGCGAAGAGTTTCGATTTGATCCTCAACGCTGTCGCGGCGCCGCATGATCTCGATGCGTTTCTGGTGCTGCTCAAACGTGACGGTGCCTTGACCTTGGTTGGTGCGCCGGCAACGTCGCATCCATCGCCGAATGTGTTCAACCTGATCATGAAGCGCCGCACGATTGCGGGTTCGATGATTGGCGGTATTGCTGAAACTCAGGAGATGCTGGATTTCTGTGCCGAGCACGGCATCGTTTCGGATATCGAATTGATCCGCGCGGATCAGATCAATGCGTCGTATGAGCGGATGCTCAAGGGTGATGTGAAGTACCGGTTTGTGATCGATAACGCGACGTTGGCGGGTTAACCCACTTCATCACTGATGATCACAAAACCTGTGGTGAGGGGATTTATCCCCTCACCACAGGGTAGTGTTTACTCAGCTTTGACGGGGTGCAATGCCGCCGCATGATGCATCGCCAGATGCCCGGTCTTGGCACTTTTCACTTCGTATTGCGGCTCGTCCTTTGATGCCGGTCGATGCCGTCCCATGAACTCGATATCCCGCGTATGCACTTTGACCACCGTGCCGCGAATCTCGCCGGCCTCGCTGTTCCAGCGCACCGCGTCGCCGACCTTGAATGACGTGCTCATGGCAATCCCCTCACTGCGCTGGCGGATGCTCACTCGATACCGAGTTGGCGGCGTCCACATCCGTCATGTCCTCGTCGAGCGGTGACTCGTCATCGGCAGGCAACGGAACCTCTGGTTGATCGCGTTTCGGGTCGTGTCCCGTTTCATTGTCCGTGGTGCGCGTCACGTCTTGCTGCGACTTGTTGCCCGGTGCATTTTCATCGATGTCCATGACTGGCTCTCCGCTTGGCCGCACGGAAAATCCGCGCTTACAGGTGAGAGACAACGGCACCGCGCAAGTGCCGGGTACTGGACGAACGGCGCTCGTGCTCACCAGCAAATTAGCTGGCCAACAGTGCTTTGGTCATTGCCATCGAGGTGTTCAGCGACTGCCCCGTACGCTGCAGTTTGTTCAGCAAACTGGCGCCCAGCCACAGCTGATACAGGGTTTCCGCCAGATGCCGGGCATCACCGGTCGGCAGGGTCTTTTCGGCCTGGCCTTGCTCGATGCACAGCGTGATGCGCGAGACCACTTGCTCGGCGCCGTCGCGCAGGGTCAGGCGCATCGATTCGGAGAGGTCGGCAACTTCGGCGCTGAGTTTTACCACCAGGCACTCATCGCCATGGCCTTCGAGGGTGCAGCGGTCTTGCCAGCCCTGCCAGTAATCCATCAGCCGTTCATAGGCGGTCAGCCCCGGCAGGGTCAGGCGCCGCTCCATGTCGGCCAGATAACCGACGAAGTAATCCTCGAGCAAGGCCTGGCCGTAAAGCTCTTTGGATTTGAAGTAGTGATAGAACGAGCCCTTGGGCACACCGGCGGTTTGCAGGATTTCATTGAGGCCGACACTGGTGAAGCCCTTCTCGGCCATCATCCGGTGGCCGGTGTCGAGCAAGTGCTGGCGGGTGTCGTCGTAGGTCGGTTTCATGGGGCGCAGATTACCAGGCAATAGACCAGTCGTTTATTTCAGAGGATGGCGAGTTTGCCATACCTGCCGAGTAAAAACCTGTTGAGAAAAAATTACTAGACGACTGGTCTAATTGGAAACTATGCTGCGCCCCGTCAACCGCATTTGCGGGTATCAGCGTGACGCGAATCCTTTGCGCCACGACGTCACCGATCAAACCAGGGTGCTCTATGAAAATTCTGATGGTTTTGACTTCCCACGATCAACTCGGCAACACCGGCCGTAAAACCGGCTTCTGGCTCGAAGAGTTTGCCGCGCCCTACTACGCCTTCAAGGATGCCGGTGCGCAGATCACTTTGGTGTCGCCGTCCGGTGGCCAGCCGCCGCTCGATCCGAAAAGCGATGAGCCCGGCGCGCAAACTGCTGAAACCGATCGCTTTCGCAACGACCCGGCAGCGCAGCAGGCACTGGCCAGCACCGGGCTTCTGGCTGAGGTCAGCGCAGAGGATTTCGATGCTGTGTTTTATCCCGGCGGCCATGGCCCGCTGTGGGATCTGGCCGAAGACTCGCACTCGATCGCGTTGATCGAAGCCTTTGCCCGCAGCAACAAGCCCCACGGCTTTGTCTGCCATGCGCCGGGCGTGTTGCGTCACGTCGTCGATGCGGCAGGCAAACCGCTGATTCAGGATCGCCAGGTGACCGGTTTCACCAATTCGGAAGAAGCTGCCGTCGGCCTGACCGACGTGGTGCCGTTCCTGATCGAAGACGAGTTTCAGCGTCTCGGCGGGCGTTACTCCAAAGTCGCTGACTGGCAGGTGCATGTGGTTGCGGACGGCCAATTGGTCACCGGCCAGAATCCCGCCAGCTCTGCCGCTGTCGCCGAGAAACTGTTGAAAATGCTCGGCTGATTCATCGCTCAACCTCATCACCGTGCTACGCGGTTTTATTTTTATCCTCGAAATAGTCGACTGGTCTAATAAGACCAGTCGAACAAGGTACCTCCATGCACAACAGCCCTTATTTCCAACCCGCGACGCTTGGCCTGCACACCCTGAAAAACCGTATCGTCCTGCCGCCCCTCACCCGCCAGCGCAGCACGCAACCGGGCAATATTGCCAATGAGTTGATGGCCGAGTATTACCAGCAACGGGCCGGCGCCGGTCTGCTGGTGACCGAAGGCACGCAGATCGAACCACGCGGCCAGGGTTACGCCTGGACACCCGGCATTCATACCCCGGAGCAAATCGCTGGATGGCGCAAAGTCACGGAAGCGGTGCACGCCGTTGACGGTGTGATTTTCGCGCAACTGTGGCATGTCGGCCGCGTCTCCCACACTGCACTGCAACCGAATGGCGCAGCGCCGGTATCGGCCTCGGCGCTGGCCACCGAGCGTGTCAGCGTGTTCATCGAAACCGCGCCGGGCGTGGGTGAACTGGTCGCCCCGTCGGCCCCGCGTGCATTGAGCACCGATGAAGTTCAGGAATTGATTCAGCTGTACATTCAAGCCGCGCGCAATGCGATGGACGCCGGTTTCGACGGCATCGAACTGCACTGCGCCAACGGTTATCTGGTCAACCAGTTCATCTCCGCGCACAGCAATCTTCGCGACGATCAATACGGCGGTTCGCTGCACAATCGCCTGCGCTTTTTGCGTGAAGTGGTGGCGGGTGTCGCCGAGTGCATCGGCAAGGAAAAAGTCGGTGTGCGTTTCGCGCCGTTGTTCACCACCACCGATGAAGCGCGAACTTACCTCGGCATGGTCGAAGAAGATCCACACACCACTTACATCGAAGCGATCAAAGTTTTGCAAGACGTCGGCATCGCCTACCTGTCCATCGCCGAAGCCGATTGGGACGATGCCCCGGCGATGCCGTTGTCGTTTCGTCAGGCCGTACGCGAAACTTTCAGTGGCGCGATCATTTATGCCGGACGCTATAACGCTGAGTCCGGGGCCCGCTTGCTCGAATCCGGAATGGCTGATTTTGTCGCCTTCGGACGCCCGTTTATGGCCAACCCGGATCTGCCCGCGCGTATCGCCAATGACTGGCCCCTCAATGCGCTGAACCCGGCCACCGTGTATGGCGGCAACGGCGAAGGGTATACCGATTACCCCGTGCACGGCTGACGGCGGCCAGCATCAAACAACGCACCGGGGATTGCCCTTCTTTCCCGGTGCAACTTAACCTCTGTGCGGCAGGTCAATCGTGTCAATGAGTGATGCGCCTGCGTGAGCAATGGCAGTCAGACCCCAAAACCAATAACGCACGAAGGGTGACATCCTGGAACATCTTACTCGCGAGGAGCTTGAGGCCGAGGTCACGCGGCTGCGTCTGGCGTTGGGCCACACCGGAGCCGCCAAGCAGGACAGCGCGCAGGATCTGGCTGATCAATTGCATTTGGCGAGCCGTGCGGTTGCCGAAACAAAGGAGCGCTATCGATTGGCCGTCAAGGCGACCAGCGATGCGATCTGGGATTGGGATCTGACCGCTGACCGGATCACCTGGAACGAAGCCCTGCAAAAGGCTTACGGCTACACGGCAACCGCCACCGAGACCAACAGTGACTGGTGTTTTGCGCGGATTCACCCGCAGGATCGGCCGCGTGTCGAAGCCTCGATCCGCGCCGTCATTGATGGCACGTCTACCGACTGGAGCGCCGAATACCGGTTTCGCTGCGAAGACGGCTCCTACGCCGAGGTCGTCGATCGCGGGTATCTGATGCGCGATGCCGAAGGTCGCGCCGTACGCATGATCGGCGCCATGCTCGACCTGACGCGCTCACGCCATGCCGAAAACGCCTTGCGCCTCAGCGAAGAACGCTTCCGCACGATTCTGGAAACCATTGAAGCGGCGTTCGCCATCGTCAAAGTCAAATTCGATGCTGACGACCGCCCGGTGGATTACTGCTTTGTTGAGGCCAACCCGGCGTTCGAACGGCAGGCCGGGGTCAACTTGCGGGGTAAATGGGTCACCGAGTTTGCGCCCAATCTGGAGAGTTTCTGGTTCGAGACTTACGGGCACGTGGCCAAAACCGGCGAGCCGGCGAATTTCGAGAATTACGCGAATACCTTTGAGCGCTGGTTTGATGTGCGCGCCGTGCGCGTTGGCGATCCTGCCGATCGACAGATTGCGATTTTTTTCAGCGACGTGACCGCGCGTCGCGACGCCGAGGAGCGTCTGCGGGTCAGCGAGGCCGTCGCCCGCGAGAACGTCGAGCGTGTGCAACTGGCCCTCGCCGCCGGTGCAATTATCGGCACTTGGCACTGGCATCTGCCGACTGATCGCTTCACCGTCGATGAAGCCTTTGCCCGGGTGTTCAACCTTGATCCGACGCTGGGTCGCGACGGTTTGAGTCTGGAGCAAGTGGTGCAAACCGTGCACCCCGATGACAGGGACGGACTCACCCGCGCGATCAACGAAGTCATCGCCCGTGGCGGCCCCTATTCCCACCAATATCGCGTGTGCGGTGCGGATGGCAAATACACTTGGATTGAGGCTAACGGACGCGTCGAATGTGACGATGATGGTTCCCCGTTGCGCTTTCCCGGCGTACTCATTGATGTCGAAGACCGGCGCAATGTCGAGGCTGACCGAGACCGCGCGATTTCGGCACTGCGTGCGCTCAACGACACCTTGGAACAACGGGTGACGGCGCGTACGGCTGACCTCATGCAGGCCGAAGAGAAGCTGCGCCAATCGCAAAAAATGGAAGCCGTCGGGCAACTTACTGGTGGGCTGGCGCATGATTTCAATAACCTGCTGGCCGGCATTTCCGCAGCGCTTGAGCTGATGGAAAGACGCATCGCCCAAGGTCGCCTGGAGGACGTCGACAAGTACATGGTCACGGCGCAGGGGGCGACCAAACGCGCGGCTGCTCTGACCCATCGCTTGCTGGCGTTCTCCAGAAGGCAAACACTCGATCCACGGCCCACCGACGTCAATATCTTGATCGTCGGCATGACTGAATTGATCCAGCGCACCGTCGGCCCGAGCATCCTGCTGAAAACCGAAGGCGCAAGCGACCTCTGGCCAGCGTTGGTCGATGGGAGTCAGCTGGAAAATGCACTGTTGAATTTATGCATTAACGCCCGTGATGCGATGCCCGATGGCGGACGCATCACCGTGCAAACAGCCAATCGAACATTGGATGACGAATCTGCTCAGGCGTTGGAGATGCCCGCCGGGCAGTACCTTTGCCTGAGTGTGGCCGACACGGGCACCGGGATGTCCGCCGAAATCATCGCCAAAGCCTTTGACCCGTTTTTCACCACCAAGCCTTTGGGTCAGGGCACGGGCCTGGGGTTGTCGATGATTTACGGGTTCACCAAGCAATCAGGTGGCCAGGTGCGCGCCCATTCGCAAGTGGGCCAAGGCACCACGATGTCGATCTACCTGCCCCGCTATCACGGCCAGGCGCCGCAAAATCACGACGACACGCAAAGCACATCGATTGCGGTGACCGCTGTGGGCGAGACCATTTTGATTGTCGATGACGAACCCACAGTGCGCCTGCTGCTGGCGGATGTGCTGTGCGACCTCGGCTATGACGTGCTCGTCGCCGCCGACAGCGTTGAAGGGCTGGCGGCACTGCGCTCCAATGCGCGGATCGATTTGCTGGTTACCGACGTCGGCTTGCCGGGCGGGATGAACGGCCGGCAAATGGCCGATGCCGGCCGGGAAATCCGCCCGCAGTTGAAGACGTTGTTCATTACCGGTTATGCGGAACATTCGGTGATCGGCAACGGCCAACTCGGCCCGGGGATGCAAGTGCTGACCAAGCCGTTTGCTATTGAGACGCTGATATCGCGGGTCAGTGGCCTGATGGCGACCACCGGTGAATAGGATGATGCCGTAACTGTGGCGAGGGGATTTATCCCCTCGCCACAAGTGAATCGTCGGTGCGACAAAGCCTGCTTTTCAGGGCAGGCTTTGGTTTAGCGGGTCAGTTTATTTTTTCTGAGCCGTCAGCGCCGAGTAGCCATTCATCAGGTTGCGATAGTTAGGAATCCGCTGCGACAGCAAGTTACCCAACCCTTCGATATCGTTGCGCCAGTCGCGATGCAGCTCACACGCCACCGAGAACCAGTTCATCAACTGCGCACCGGCCTGCGTCATGCGGCTCCACGCCGCTTGCTGCACGGTGGTATTAAAAGTACCGGAAGCATCCGTCACCACAAACACCTCAAACCCTTCCGCCAGCGCCGACAGAGTCGGGAACGCCACACACACATCCGTCACTACACCGGCAATGATGATCTGCTTGCGACCCGTCGCCTTGATCGCCTTAACAAAGTCTTCGTTATCCCAAGCGTTGATCTGACCTGGGCGAGCAATGTACGGCGCATCCGGGAACATCTCTTTCAACTCCGGCACCAGCGGGCCGTTCGGGCCTTGTTCGAAACTGGTGGTGAGGATGGTCGGCAGGTTGAAGAACTTCGCCAGGTCAGCGAGTGCCAGCACGTTGTTCTTGAACTCGTTCGGCGAGAAGTCCTGCACCAGCGAAATCAAACCGGTCTGGTGATCAACCAGCAGCACGATAGCGTCGTCTTTGTTCAAGCGGTTGTAGGTTGGAGTGGTCATGGTGTGCGTCCTTTTTCAATGTTGGATTTGTTGTTGCGTTCAAGTTGGGTACAGATTACTGACGCATTGAAAAAGGATAAATCGGCTGAAAAGCGTTTCACCGTCAACTCAAATGGGACAATAAGCATTTGTACATTCGCCATATCAATCTGCTTGCTGACGGGTCAGGCGCTGTCTGGCAAATTTGCAGATCAGACACCATGCTATGATTTGAGGGAGAAAAATTGAGGACGTTGAAAATGACCGACAGTGTCGCCACTGAAGTTCGTAAGCTCGCCAAAGCGCATAAGGTTACCGGCGATCGCGATAGCCTGAGCCGCATGGCAGTGACGATTACGCGTCTGGCAGGTGATGCCGTCGAACTCGATGGCGTTGAACAATTGCTCGTCAATCTGAAAAGGAAAGGCGTGCTGAGCAAGTCTGAAATCATGGCCCTTCAGGGCCGGTACCTTCAGGAAAAAAGGCGCAGCAAAAAGCAGCTCAGCGCATGACTTTCGATCCCTTCGGCGATTTCGACACTGAAGGCTATCTACAAAACTCGCTTAAGTTGAAAGACCCTCTCGAAGTCAAAGAATCTGAACATCTCGCCTTTGAAGCAAGCATCGATGACGCGCTAGCCTATCTGGCCAAGAAAAAGCCCATCGACTACAAAGCCGTACTTAAAACACACGAAACCCTTTTCTCCGGTTTTTACCCTTGGGCAGGTAAAGACAGGAACGAACTCGTGCCCCACCTGGCTGTTTTCAAGGGATCACCGGACGATCCTCGCCATACCGTATTCGAACGCCCCGAGCTGATCAAAAGGTCAGTCGAATACGCATTGGAGCTCGCCGCAAACAAAAAACGCTTCCGCGATCGCCCAGGCGAGGTGATGGGACAGCTTGCGTCCGCCCACCCGTTCCTTGATGGCAATGGCCGCACGATTTTGCTCATCTACATGGAGTTGAGCTACCGCGCCAGATTCGCAATCGACTGGTCAAAAACAAACAAAGACGTTTACCTGCGCGCGCTCAGTGACGAAATTGGCGCCCCTTGCGAAGGTCATCTCGATGAATACCTTCGACCATTCGTAATGGATATCACCAGCCGAGACGAATGGCCGGAAATGATTGGTGGGATAAAGGGACTGGATGGTTTGGACAAGGAAGGCATCACCTATGAAAAACTGGATAATCCCGAAGTCCAGAAACTCTACAAGACTTACAGAGCAAAACCTCTTGAATGAAGCGTGAAGTGTGCGAGAGCCCATTTGTGGCCCTTCAGGAACATTGCGCAGTCTCTGGCGGCACAGGTAATATTGAGAGAGATTCTCACTAACATCTGGAAAAGCCCACCAGTGCACTCTCCTCCGTCCAGCAAGCTGGGATTTTTCTTCAGCGATCATCACCGTTGGCTGCTGCAACATATCAATCGCCAGGTGCGCAACCACGCGGACGCCGAGGACACCGTTGCCGATACGTTTTGCCAATTGCTGGTGGCGCGCGTTGATCCGGACAGTATCGAACAGCCGCGCGCTTACCTGTCGACCATTGCCCGTCGTCTGGTGTTTGATCGTCATCGCCGGCGCAAGCTGGAGTTGGCCTACCTTGAGCGTTTGTCGACGCTGCCCGAAGCACTGGCGCCCTCCCCTGAAGAACAATTGCAACTGATCGAAGCGCTGGTCGCGATTGACCGCGCCATTGATGGCTTGCCGCTGATCGTCAAAACCACGTTCCTCTATAGCCAACTCGATGGCCTCAGCTATGTGGCGATTGCGCAGAAACTCGGGTTGTCGGAGCGCACGGTCAGTCGCTACATGAAACAGGCTTTGCTGCAGTGCTATCTGTGCGAGGTGGCGCCATGAGCAAACGGCGCATCGACCCGGTCACCGAGCAGGCCATCGACTGGATGGTCAAACTGCGCGCCGGCACGCCCGACGCCAGACTGCAGGAACGCTTCAACGCCTGGTTGTTGATGGATCGCGCGCACCGTCAGGCTTGGGACACATTGCAGGAACGCCTCGGCGATACGTTCAAACCGTTTCGCACACTGGATCAACGTTTACCCGGTCAGGCCGGCGAAGCTCGTCAGGTCTTGTTGAAGCCACAGGCTTCGCGGCGCGACGCCTTGCGCGTAATCGCCGGTCTCGGCCTGCTTGGCGGCGGTCTGTTGCTGGGCAGCAAAACTCAGCTCGGCGAATCGCTGCTGGCCGATTTGCAAACCGCCCGCGGTCAGCGGCAGAACTTCAATCTGGCCGATGGCAGCCGCTTGAGCCTGAATGCCGAGAGCGCGGTGGATCTGCGTTTCAATGACCGCCAGCGCCTGGTCATCCTGCGCCGGGGCGAGCTGGTGATCGATGTCGCGCCGGATGCGAATCGCCCACTGATCGTACGCACCGCCGAGGGCGAAATGCGCGCGTTGGGCACTCGCTTCCTCGTCGCTCAGGAAGCGGACGCCAGCCGCCTGGTGGTGTTGCAGCATTCGGTCGAAGCGCGGTTGTTCGATGGCACCACGCAAGTGGTCAAGGAAGGTCAGGCAGCGCTGCTCTCCACGCGCAACATCACCTCGGCCAGCGACGATGAACGCGGTCGCGCCGAATGGTTGAACGGCCGCTTGAACGTGCTCGATGAATCCCTCGAACAAGTGATCGACGCACTGCGCCCTTATCATCGCGGATTCCTGCGCGTCGCCCCCGAAGTGCGCGGCTTGCGCGTGCAAGGCGTGTTCCCGCTCGACGCCCCCGATCGAACCCTGGACGCCTTGGCCGAAACCCTGCCAATCCGCATCAATCGCTACAGCCCGTGGCTGACCATGATCAGCAAAAGATGAATGCGAAAAAATATTTTATGGAAATCATTCTTGTTTGTGTCCGGTTTTCATTTCTCATCCGACCTATCTCCTGACGCTTTAACAAAAACAGGAGATTGTTGTGTTCAACACATGGCCCCGTAACCTTTCTGCAGCCGTTGCTCTGGCGACACTGAGCACCTCAGCGCTGGCGCAAGACTTATCGTTCAACCTGCCGGCCGGCCCACTCGCCAGTACGCTAAACGCGATTGCCGGCCAGAGCGGGCAGATCATTTCGCTGGAACCCGCGCTGGTGCAGGGCAAGCGCGCGCCGGCGGTGATCGGGCAGATGCCAGCCGAGCAAGCGCTGCAAAAGGCACTCGCGGGCAGCGGTTTGCAGCTGCGCGTCACGGGGCAAGGCAACTTCAGTGTCGAGCCGGCCAGCGACAACAGCGCTTCGCTGCAACTGGACGCCACCAACATCGTTGAACGCAGCCTCGACAGCACCACGACTGAAGGCTCCGGTTCTTACGCTGCACGCGCCGTAACCATCGGCAAAGGCACGCACACGCTCAAGGAAATTCCGCAGTCGATCACCGTGATGACGCGCAAGCAGCTGGATGATCAGGATCTGGTTGATCTGAAAGACGCGGTCAACAAAACCACCGGTCTGGTCGGCGTTCAGGGCGTGGGTAAAGGCATGATCATTACCTCGCGCGGCTTTCAGATCGATGACTGGCAGTACGACGGCGTGCCGATCCCACGCAACACTTACGCTTTGGGCAACTGGGCGACCCAGGATCTGATTTTCTTCGACCGCGTGGAAATCCTCCGTGGTGCTTCCGGCCTGCTGCAAGGCACCGGCAGCCCCGGCGGCGCGATCAATCTGGTGCGCAAACGCGGGCAAAATGCGCCGACCGTGACCATCACCGGCAAGGCCGGTTCGTGGGATCACTACGGCCTGCAACTGGACGCCGGTGGCCCGTTGAATTCGACGGGCAGCGTGCGCGGTCGCTTCGTTGCCGACGAAGACCAGAGCCAATCGTTCGTCGATTACGAATGGAGCAAAACCCACTCGCTGTACGGCGCACTGGACTTCGACCTGCGTGACGACACCACCCTTGGGCTGGCGATCAGCAACTCCGATGGCGAGTCGCGCCCGATGATCCGTGGCCTGCCCCGCTACTCCGACGGCAAGCCGCTGAATGTGCCGCGCTCGACTTACGGCGGCGCGCGCTGGAACCATCTGGACATCGACGTCACCACGCTGTACGCCGATCTCGAGCACAGCTTCAACGACGATTGGGCGTTCAAGGTCGGCGCGGTGCGCAGGGACGAAACCAACAAGGGCAAAAGTCAACGTCTGCAAACCAGCGGCGACGGGATCAATCCCGATGGCAGCGGCATTCAGTACGCCGATTTCGCCACCGATTTCGACGCGACCAAACTCGGTCTCGACATGAACGTCACCGGCCACTTCGACGCCTTGTCCATGGCCCACGAAGTGATGCTCGGCGGCAACTATTCCAAATACACCTCCGACGATAAATACGCCCGAACCTTTAACAACAACACCACCGACACGATCTTCGACATCGATCACGATCGCCCGGACATCAGCTACGAAGGCATCCTCAATACGCCGGGCGGCCAAGCCACGCCGAGTAAGTACGACATTCGCCAGAAGGGTTTGTATGGCAGTTGGCGGGTCAAACCGATCGACTCGCTGACCCTGGTGCTCGGTTCGCGCGTCAGTTGGTACGACTACAGCTACAAGTACGCGACACAGAGAGCCTTCGGTGCGGCGGTCGAGCAGCCGGAAAGCACCGCGAACGAAACCGGCGAAGTCACTCCGTACGCCGGCATCGTCTATGACCTGAGCCGCGAATGGGCGGTCTACGCCAGCTATACCGACGTGTTCGAGCCACAGACCAACCGCGATGCCGGCGGCACGATGCTGAAACCGGTGATCGGCAGCAACTACGAAGTTGGCCTCAAAGGCGAATTGATGGACGGCCGGGTCAACACCTCGCTGGCCGTGTTCCGCTACGACCAGGAAAACCGCGCCGTCAACGACCTCGCGTCGGGCATGATCTGCGACGGTTGGTATTGCTCCAACGCCGCCGGCAAAGTCCGCAGCCAGGGCATTGAAGCCGAGATCAGCGGCGAAGTGCTGACCAATCTGCAACTGTTCGCCGGCTACACCTATAACACCACCAAGTACCTCGATGACCCGGACAACGAAGGCAAAGTCTTCAGCACATGGACGCCGAAACACATGCTGCGCGTGTGGGGCGACTACCAGTTCAGCGGCGATTGGGAACGCGTCAGCACCGGCCTCGGTTTCACCACGCAAAGCCATACGCTGGGTTACGAACACACCTACGACGTGGCCGGTTACACCGTGTGGAGCGCTCGCCTCGGCTACCAGTTGAGCAAGGAAATTGGCCTGGCAGTGAACGCCAACAACCTGTTCGACAAACGCTACTACACCTCCGCGTATAACCAGCTCAACGGCAACAACAACTTCGGCGACCCGCGCAATGTGATGTTCAGCGTGAAGTACACGCCTGAGTTTTAAGGCACTCAATGGGTTCAGCGGTTGGCGGCTGAACCCATTGCTTGACCGTCACGCCGCGCAACAGAAAATGCGACAACGCTGGAATCAACACCAGTGCTCCGAGCATGTTCCACAGAAACATGAACGTCAGCAAAATCCCCATGTCCGCCTGAAACTTGATCGGCGACCAGACCCAGCACACCACGCCTGCCGCCAAGGTGATCCCGACCAGGCCCACCACGCGCCCGGTGAACGCCACGGCGTTGCGATATGCTGCGGATAACGGCAGACCTTGACGCTGATAGTGCAACTGCACGCTGAGCAGGTACAGCGCGTAATCGACGCCAATGCCCACGCCCAAAGCGATCACTGGCAACGTCGCGACTTTCACGCCAATGCCCATGACCACCATCAGCGCTTCACACAAAATCGACGTCAGCACCAGCGGCAACAACGCCACCAGCGTCGCGCGCCAACTGCGGAAGGTCACCAGACAGAACAATGTGACGGCGGCGTACACGTACAGCAGCATGGTGCGATTGGCTTCGCGCACGACGATATTGGTCGCCGCCTCGATGCCGGCACTGCCCGCTGCCAGCAAAAACTGACGCTCGACGCTGCTGTTCTCGCGGGCAAAGCGGTCGGCAATCGCGACCACCTCGTCGAGGGTCTCGGCCTTGTGATCCTTGAGAAAAGCAATCACCGGCATCACCGAGCAATCGGTGTTGAACAGTTCTGGCGAGTTAACCGAAGCCTGCTGCGCGGCATAGTTGAGGACATCTTGATTGCGCTGGATGCTGCTGAGTTTCGGGTTGCCCTCATAGGTACCGGCGGTGATCTGCCGAACCGCGTTGACCAGCGAAACAGTGGCCTGTACCCCCGAAGACTGTTGCAGTTCCCACGCCAGCCGATCGGCGAGGATCAGTGTTTTGTAACTCAGGCAGCCCTCGGGCGGGGTCTTGATCATCACCGCGAACAGGTCGCTGGACAGTGCGTAATGCGCAGTGATCCAGGCGTTATCGCGGTTGTAGCGGGAGTCGGCACGCAGTTCAGGCGCACCGCTTTCCAGGTCACCGACTTTCAGGTGCAGGCTGATCGCGAATCCGCCGATCCCCATCAGCACCGCCACCAGCACCGCGCCCGTCGCCCACTTGGCGCTGGTGAAGCGGTCGAGACAGTCCCATAACCTGCCGAAACCTTTGTGGCGGTCAGCGCGGGTATCGATTTTCAGCGCACGTTCGGCAGCCTTCGCGCCCACGCCGACATAGGACAGCGCCACCGGCATCAGCAGCAACGAGGTAAAGATCAACACCGCGACACCGATGCTGGCGGTGATCGCCAGATCCTTGATCACCGGAATGTCGATCAGCATCAGCACGGCAAACCCGACAGCATCCGCCAACAACGCAGTGACGCCGGCGATGAACAAGCGGCGAAAGGTATAGCGCGCGGCGACCAGTTTGTGCGTGCCCCGGGCGATGTCCTGCATGATGCCGTTCATTTTTTGCGCGGCGTGGGATACGCCGATGGCAAAGATCAGAAACGGCACCAGCACCGAGTATGGATCGATGGCATAACCCAGCCACGCGACAAGGCCCAGTTGCCAGACCACTGCGACCAACGAGCAACCCACCACCAGCAAAGTACTGCGCACACACCGGGTGTAGAGATAAATGATGAACAGCGATGTGACTACCGCTAGCGCGAAGAACATCATCACCTGAATCAGGCCATCGATCAGGTCGCCCATCAGCTTGGCAAAGCCGATTACGCGCACTTTGTAAGGGCCATCGCCCTCCTTGCCGGCCTTACGCGCGGCGCTGTCACCGGCGAATTCGATCTTGTCGCGCAATTGCTCTTCCAGCATCTGCGAGAAGTCACGGTAGTTGATTGGCTGAGCACCGGCGCCAGCCTTGTCCAGCAACGGCACCACGAGCATGCTCGACTTCAAATCACTCGCCACCAGACTGCCGATGATGCCGGCGCGGGAGATGTTCTGGCGCAACTGCTCGATTTGCTCGGGGGTGCCCTGATAGGCGTCGGGCATCACCGGGCCGCCCTGAAAGCCTTCTTCGGTGACCTCCGTCCAGCGTACCGCCGGGCTCCACAACGACTTCATCCAGGCGCGGTCGACGCCTGCCGTGAGGAACAACTGATCGTTGACCTGTTTGAGCACGTCCAGATAGGCAGGATCGAAAATATCGCCCCGGGTGTTCTCGACCACTACCCGCACCGAGTTGCCAAGACCACGCAGCGCCTGCCGATTCTCGAGGTAGTTCTGAATGTACGGCTGACTCTGCGGGATCATTTTTTCGAAGCTCGGTTTCAGCTCCAGACGGGTGACGGCCATGTAACCGAGCACCACGGTGATCATGGCCATCAGCAACATGAACAGCGGGCGAAAATTGAACACCATGCGCTCCAGCCGACTGCCGGAGTTGCACTCAAAATCACGTACATCACGGATCACCGGCATGCTGTCTTGTTCGATATTGCCCATATCCGGGTTCTCGCCTTTAGGGTTGTTTTCTTATTCTTTGCGCAGTGTCGAAGCACCACGGGTACCAACGACCAGCATCGCGCCATCGGCCGTCTGTGCTGCGCCGGTCACCGGTAACGGTTCGGGCTCATGCCGCCATTGCAACTGCGCACCATTGCCCTGGCTGACCAGCATCTGCCCGCCCTGAGTGAACAACCGGTAATGCCCGTCAGTGTCGACAAGCCCGGCGGTAATGCTCGTGTGCAAGCCACTGTCCTGCGCGATCCAGTTGCGTCCGCCATCGGTACTGCGCAAAAGGTTGCCGCGCAGTCCGTAAGCAATCACTTCACCCGGCTTGCCAAGCACGCCGAAAAAACTGCCCTGATAGGGTGTGGGCACGGCGACGAAGCGCTGTTGCGCTGCGTCCCATTTACGCAACAGCCCCTGCTCGCCGGCGATGTACAAAGCATCCCCCGTGGCGGCAATCGCATTGAGGTGAAAACCCTGCGGGTTGTCGGTGCGATCCTGAAACGGCATCCAGTGTTTGCCACCGTCCGTGGTGCGCAGGATCAGGTTGAAGACACCGACCGCATAGCCGAGTTGATCATTGGCAAACCAGACGTCGAGCAACGGTTTATCCGCGCCCTGCTCCACCTGCCGCCGGCCTTCAGCAACCAGCAACGGCCATTGCTCGTTAGCCGGTTCAGCGCGGGCCAGTGCCTGATAGTGCTCGATCAGCAACGGGCCGATCTGGCGCCCGTCGAGCTGTTTGCGCCACGTCACCCCGCCGTCGCTGCTGTGCAAAATCACCCCGTCGTTACCGACCGCCCAGCCTTGTGACGGCGAAGAAAAATTCACCGCCGTGAGGTCGCAGCTCACCGGCACGGCGGCCTGTTGCCAATGCTGGCCGCCGTCATCGGAGTAAACGATGTGCCCGCGCTGGCCGACAGCAACCAGTCGTGCCCCTGCCCGGGCCACGCCGGACAGCGCACTGCTGGCTGCCAGGGCACTGACCCTGGCAGGCTGATCCAGCACATCGAAATAGCCGTCCGCGCGGGCGACGCCCTGCAACAGCAGCAGGCACATGCCGAGCGTCACACCGCCGTACTTTTTCTGCCAATGCATACCGCGCCCTCTAGCGAATACCGCTGCCGGCCAACGACTCCGACGACCATTGCGCCTTCGAAAGCGGATCGATGTACTTGATGCCGCCGTAAGGCCCTACGACGCCGTTGATGTTGTAGGTGCCGCCGACCAGGTCGTAGATCATGAAAGGGGTCGAGTCCGGCACCTGTTTGTCGTAGCTCTGGCTGAGAAAGGCAAACGAGCCGCGATAAAGCTGTCCACGGGCGTCATATTGGTCGGAGGCCAGCGCTGTCCAGCTGTCCTCATCGAGATAGAAGCGGCGTTTCTGATAGATGTGCCGGGCGCCGGGCTTGAGATTGCCTTCCACCACCCAGACCCGGTGCTTCTCCCAACGCACGTAGTCAGGCGCCACATGATTGGCGGTGGTCAACGCCTTGGGATCCTGGGCATAGGTCAGTTTGTAGGTGTTGTACGGCACGATCATTTCCTGCTTGCCGACCAGCTTCCAGTCGTAGCGATCCAGTGCACCGTTGAACACGAACACATCGTCATAGGTACCCGCACCGGCAGTGCCCGGGTTCGGCGTGTCGTACGCCAGGTTCGGCGCCAGTTTGACCCTGCGCTGCCCCGGCAGGTATTGCCAGGCGCGACGCGGTTGTTGCAACGGGTTGGCGGCGTCCTTGAGCATCATCGCTTCACCCGCACGGCGCGCCGGGCCGGTGTACGTCAGCTTCATCTGGTAATACACGTCAGCGCTGCTGATCGGTTGCGCGAGGTTTTCATAGATCGGGTAGGAGATGAACGCCTGCCCGGTGATAGCCAGACTGGCAACCCCGGCAGCGTCGACATTCCATGAGTCGTATTTTGAGCTGATGTTGACGCCCTGATAGCGCAGCAGGAAATTCCACATCGCTTCGTTGCCCGATTGCGGAATCGGAAACGGTACACCCGGCAGAACATTGTCGATGGCCAGACCACCTTCGAGCGACTTGGCGCCCGTGGCATTTTTCACACCGTTGTCCAGCACCGCTTTAGGCAGCGAGACGGTGCGGTGCGTCGGGTAGACATTGATGTGAAACGTGGCAAAACGCTTGGCCAGTTCGACCGCCGTCGCCGAGAGCTCACCCTTGTACTGATCCACGTTCTTGCCATCGATCACCAGCAGCGGTTTCTCGTCAGCGAAAGGATCCGGGCGCATGCTGTCGCCGGTTTTGTAGGTGGCCGGCGGTGTGGTCAGCCCGCCTGTATAAGCGGGTATCGAACCGTCGGCATTGGCGGCTTTTTCCGCGCCGACCAGGGTGAGGTTATTGCCCAGTTTGGCCGCATCCTGCGCCGAAACGGCGGCCTGCGCTTGCGCGGCGATCGCCATGGTCAGTGAAACGGCGAGCATTGTATGGACGAATTTCATTGTGTGGTTCTCCTGTCTGTGAGACTTGAGCCAAGGTTGAATCAGAAGGTGGTTTTCATCGTCAGGTACACGGCGCCACGGTCAGCCGTGGTCGCGCCGCCACCAGAAAACGCCGAGTAGCCGCCGCCGTAACAGGCGTAGTTCTGGTTGCCACTGAACGCGTTGGGTGTCGAACCATCGCCTTTGCCGGCCTGGTCGGCGCCGGTGCTCAGGCCGCTGGTGTCGCACTTGTCGGTCTTGCCGAAAGCGTCGACGTATTTGAGGTCGATGAAGTATTTGTTGTACGCCACGGCACCGAGGCCGACCGCATAGTTACCGGTGTTTTTCGCACCGCCACCGGACACCGGCGACACCCCGGCCAGACCGGCGTTGATCGACAGCGGCATATTCAAATCAACACCCGGCAGCACCTGGTACCAGGTCGGCGTAAAGTTGATCGCGATGCCCCAGTTATCCCGGGTGGGCGCGTCGATGCCGCGATAACTGTCCTCGCCTTTGTAGAGCGCTTTGTTCTTGTCATCGAGCTTGAGCAGATTGCTGTAGTACAGCTCGGAGAGCAGGGTTGCCGAATCGAACAGCGGCGTCTTCGGCAGTGACATCAAACCATTCAGCGTCCAGTGCAGCGTGTCACCCGTGGCGCTCATGCTGTCGCCACGGCTTGGCGTGTCGTAGATCACGCCTGTCTCGGCGGTGCGTGCCGGCAACAGCCCTAAACCTGCGCCCAACCCCGCAGGACTGGTCGAGCTGACAATCGCCGGAATGCTCGCCAGTGGCATGTTGTGCCGGATATTGAGATCCGAGCCGACGCTCACTCCGCCCACGTCCTTGGACAAACTCAGGCCGAAAATCTGAATGTTGTCGGCGTACGCCAGTTGGTAACTGCTGGTGCTCAATGAGTTGAGGATGTTGACGACGCCCGGCACCTGCCCCGCCGGGCGGCTGCCGTTGGCATTCAGCGATGTCAGGCCGGTGGCGTTCAACCAGGCTTGAGGGAGAATGTCGGAGGTCTTGCGGTAGTAAAAGCCGAGCGTGCCATCGAGCCACGCAGGCGACCACTTGGCCATAACGCCCCAGTCACCACTGCTGCCCGGCGTCAGGTCATGCCCGCGACGCACATTGGTCAGGCCGTTGCACGGAGCGACGCCGCAGCCCAGCGGGCTGCCGGGCACCACGCCATTGGTGTTGCCGAGCAGAAAAGACTGCGCACCGAAACCAACCAGATCGGAGCCGCCGTAATAAGTGCCGGCCTCCGGCAAGCGAGCAGCGTCCCAATCAAGAAAGTACTGAGCACCCAGCGTCAGCTCAGGGTTGACGGTGAACGACGTCGATAATTGCTTGCGCGGGACGAACAGCTCCTTGGCTTCAGTGCCGGGCGACGCCGACAGTTTCGCCAGATCCAGCCCGGACTGGCCGTAGCTGACCGAATGCACCGGGTTGAGCAGCGTTTCGCCCCAGAACACGTTGTGTTGCCCGGCCTTGAGGCTCAGCAGCGATTGCTCGCCGACTTCCGTGTTGTAAAACACAAAAGCATCGAGAATTTCCCCGGAAGGCCCGGTGTAATAACGCTGGGCGTAGCGACTCAGGTGCGGGCTGCCGTTGCCGACGTTGTCTTGAGTCACACCGGCCAGGCGTGGGTCATTGGCGACCAGACCCGATCGTGCGTCGTTGCCATTGACGAAAGGATTGGAATTGGAGCCGGTATTTTCATAGGCCTGGTCGTACCAACTGGCCGCACTGACGCGAAAGCCCATCGAGTTTTTGTAGACCACGTCCATCTCGGTCAGCAGGTCGATACGGTTGCTGATGTTGGTGCCGGCCTTGCGGAAGTTGTAATCGCCGTCGTTGTTGTTCGGCGTGGCCAACATCCGTTTGTCGGCACTTTCGGTGCGTACGCCGTAGTTGTATTTGACGGTGTTATCCAGCCGCGCCGTCCAGTCCGGGTTGCCCGTATCGATCTCGACCGCATGGGCGCTCGGTAGCGCTGCGGCCAGCATGGCCGAGGCCAGCAAGGTGTAACGCGAAGGCGCAAGCCCATGGCGCTTGGTGATGTGCATCGTGTCTTCTCCGCTTTTTTGTAGTTGTTTTTAAGCGCAGCCGCCCTCGCGCTTTCCCGGTGTGCGGGAAGACGTTTTCAGAAATGAGGGCAAGTGCCGGCAGGCGTTCAGCCAGCCGGCGTCTGAATCAACGATCCAGTTCCTGGATCAACAGTTCGGCGTCCGGCCACGCGCCAAAACCGGCGGCCGGGTTGAGATGACCCACAGCTCCCAACGAGCGCAGCTCAGCGCCCCAGCCTTCGGCGAGGTGGGTGACGGCTTCGAGGCTGGCGAGGTGATCGTTAGTGCTGGCGGCGACCACACTGCGAAACGGTAATGGGCCACGGGGTAGAGGGTTCCAGCCCTGCGCTTGCAGGGTCTGGGGCGACGGGTAGCCCGCCGGCCAGTGAGCATCGAGATCCGGTGGCGTCGCCAGCAATGCACCTTTGATTGCACGCGAGTGCTGCGCCGCCCAGTGCGCCACCATCAACACGCCGGCGCTGTGGGCGACCAGAATCACCGGGCCGTCGATCTGCTCCAGTGTCTGTTGAATCGCTCGAATGCGCGCAGCGAGGTCGAGTTTGTCGGTGGTCAGCGGCGGCACACTGCGGACTTTTTCCAGGCGCGCCTCAAGCAGCGTCTGCCAATGTTCGGCCACATGCTCGCGCAGGCCGGGTACGATCAGAACGGTTGCGGCAGTCTGCAATTTGTCCACGTCAACACCTTCGCTGTCTCGATGACTCGACTGGCTGTATCGCCAGAATCTTTTTGTTGTGTCGACATTAAAGAGCGCTCGGCCGGGGTGCTTTTCATTGGACGTCAGGCACTTTTCTTTTGATGACAGAATTTCCTCCGCCGGACGGATGCCGCCCCCGTAGGAGCTGCCGCAGGCTGCGATCTTTTGATCTTGTTTTTGAAAGACAACATCAAAAGATCGCAGCCTTCGGCAGCTCCTACACGGATCGCTGTTCACGACTTTGCGACAGCGTTAACACAGCCGCTGTCGCAACTGTTCAATTGCAGATGCTCTGGATATAGTCACCCAGTACTTCCTTATCGTTATCGAACCAGGAAAGAACCCAGCATGCCCACGCTTGTTCGCGCCGCTGTCCTGACCAACTACCTGGAGGTCACGCAATACCTTGGCTTCAATCCGCGTGATGTACTGGCGGCGGTCGGCCTGAGCAAAGCACAGCTGCTGGCGCCCGAGCAGCGCATTCCGATTGATTCGGCGGTGCGGCTGCTGGAAGACTCGGCGGCCGCCAGCGGCTGCCAGACGTTCGGCCTGAGCATGGCCGAATCCCGTCAGCTTTCAGATTTCGGCGTGGTCAGTTTGCTGCTCAGCCATCAGCGCACGCTGCGTGACGCCCTGCAGGTGGTTGTGCAATACCGGCACTTGATGAATGACTCACTGGCGATCTTTGTTGAAGAGGCCGGCAAGATGGTGATCATTCGCGAAGAAGTGGTCACGCAAACGCCGATGCCCAGCCGACAGGCCACCGAGTTGGCCATCGGCGTGATGTTCCGTCTGTGCTCGGCGTTGCTCGGTACGCACTGGCATCCCTACAGCGTCAACTTCACGCATCAGGCGCCCGATAATCTGCAACTGCATCGACGCCTGTTCGGCTGCACGCTGGAGTTCGGCAGCGAGTTCAACGGCATCGTCTGTTCCGATGCCAGCCTCGACGTCACCAACCCTAACGCCGACCCGGCCATGGCGCGCTATGCGCAGAGTTATCTGGATTCTCTGCAAGGCCATGAAAGCCATTCGCTGCTGCTTGAAGTGCGCAAGGCTATCTATCTGTTGTTGCCGATGGGCCGCGCCACCATCGAGCAAATTGCTCAGACCCAAGGCATGAACGTGCGCACGCTGCAACGTCGCCTCAAGGACGACGGCTGTGCTTTCAACGATGTGATCAATGAAGTGCGACGTGATCTGGTGTTGCGCTACTTGGAAAATCCCAACTACTCGCTGAGCCGCATCGCCGACTTGCTCGGCTACTCGATGGCCAGCTCCTTCACCCGCTGGTTCATTACCCAGTTCGACATGCCGCCCGCCACCTGGCGGGCAAAAAAAACGGCGACTGCTGGTACAGTCGCCGCGAAAAAACCGGTGTAATTGGCACCGGTTTAACTACCGCACCGGGCCGACGAGTCAGCACGGTGCGGCCTGCCTTACCTTAGAAACCCCAGTGCATCACCAGAAGCACCAGCACCGCGAGAAACACGGTCTCCCCGACCATCAGCAAAATCGGTTTGATGCCAACGGCGGCCAGCTCCTTGAGCTGTGTCTTCATGCCCAGTGCGCTGATGGAAATCACCAGGCTCCAGCGCGACAGCTCATTGACCGCGCCTTGCACTGCCGGCGCTACCCAACCGGTGCTGTTGATACAGGCCAGCAGCAGAAAACCGACGGCAAACCAAGGCAGCAATGGCGGGCGTTTCCCTGACGTATCAGCCCCCTGCAAACGCGTGACCATCGCCGCGCAGACAATCACCGGCAACAGCATGGCCACGCGCATCAATTTCACCACCGTGGCGGTGTCACCGGTTTCCGTCGACAAGCTGTAACCGGCACCCACCACCTGGGCGACGTCATGAATGGTCGCGCCCAAAAACACGCCCGCCACTTGCGGCGAGAGTTCCAGCCACTTGGCAATCATCGGGTAGACAATCATCGCCGTGGTCGACAACGCCGAAACGCCGATGACCGTGAACAGCGTGGCCCGCTCTTTCTGCGGGTGATGCGGCAGCGCCGCCGCCAGCGCCAACGCCGCCGAGGCGCCACAAATTGCCGTGGCGCCGCCGGTGAGCATGCCGAACAAGCGCTGAAAGCCCAACGCCTTCGCGGCCACCACTGACACGCCAATGGTCACCACCACCAAAAACACCACCAGTGCCACAGGCTTCCAGCCCAGCGCGGCAATTTGCTCAAGGGTGATGCGCATACCCAGCAACGCCACGCCAATGCGCAACACCGTGCGCGCAGTGAATTCGATGCCGGCCTTGCACACGCCATCACCGGCCAGAAAATTCAGCGCCATGCCCAGCAGCAACGCGAACAGCATCACCGGCGCACCGTAATGCTCGGACAAAAACGAAGCGGCTGCGGCGACGATCAGGCTGACGATAAACCCCGGTGCCAACTCGCGTGTCTGGCTATGAATACGGATAAGCGCAACGGTACTCATGCCATAGACTCCTCGGAAGCGAGGACGATAAACGCCTGACCATCAATGACTTCAACCGGGTAGCGTGTGACTTTGACCTGCTTCGAATTGAGCAAATAGCCGCTGCGCAGATCGAAGCGCAAACCATGCGCGCAACACTGAATGACCTGGCCCTCCAGCCGACCGCCACACAGCGATGCACCCTGATGGGGACAGCTGTCGTCGATGGCCAGCAACTCACCGTCGACGTTGAACAGTGCCAGGCTTTTATCGGCGAACTCAAACAGTGACCGCCCTCCTCTCGGCGGGCACTTGTTGTCTGGTACAGCAACGCGCAATGCAGGAAGACGACTCATACTTTCACCTCGCAGGCGATTTCATTGACCGGGTCGCTGACGCGTTCGCCCGTCAGCCGGGCAATGTCTTTGAGGTAATGACTGCGCGCGTAGAAGAACACTGCGGCGGCCGCGATACTCACCAGCGGTACGAATTGAAAAGCTGCGTGCAGGCCGATCAGATCGGACAATTTGCCGGTGATGAAGGGCCCGGGCGCCAGCCCCAGCAGGTTATTGGCCAGGGTCAGTGTGGCGAAAGCTGTGCCGTGCACCGAGTAATGCGTCAGGTTGGCAACCATCGCCCCGGCAGGTCCGGTGGTGCCCGTGGCGATCAACATGCCCAGGCCGATCAGCAGCAATTGCGCGGGCCCAGCCGGCAAGGCGAAGGCCGCCGAAAGCAGCAAGCAACTGCCCAGGCAATAAGCGATGGCCAATGCGACTTTGCGCTCAGGCGCATGACGGCACAGCCGATCACTGATCATCCCGCAGACAATCATTCCCGCGCCGCTGCACAACACAATGACCGCCGCCACCGCACCGGCCTTGTCGGTGCCCATGGCGTAATAACGGTTGAGGTAACTGGGCATCCAGACGATCACCGTGCCGCAGACGAACAACTGCAAACCACTGCCGATGTACGTCGCCACCACCGAGCGACTGGAATACAAGGTGCTCAGCGGACGCTTGATCGCCGCCGCGGCTTTACTCGCCGCACGGGTTGCGCACTGCGGCGCAATCCGCGCCTGCTTGACGATCAGCGGGTACAGCAGCGCCAGCACCAGACCGAACAACGCCATGCCGGCGAACGACCAGCGCCACCCCATCTTCGCAGCGATCACCCCACCCAACGCCATGCCCAGCACCGAGCCGAACATACCACCGGCCATAAACGCGCTGGCGAGGGTGGCGCGCATGTGTTTGGGAAACACCGAAATCACCACGGCGATGCCGACGCTGCCGTAAGCCGCCTCGCCGACACCGACCATAAACCGCGCAATGAACATCTGCGGATAGTCCTGCGCCACCGCGCAACCCAGTGTGGCCACGCTCCACAGAAAAGCCATAAAGGCCAGACTTCTCACCCGACCAAAACGGTCGGCCAGCAGCGACAGCGGAAAGGTCAGCAACCCGACCATCAACGCGACGATGCCACTGAGCAAGCCCAGTTGACTGTCGCTCAAGGCCCACTCGACCTTGAGCATCGGAAACACCGCGTTGAGTACCTGACGCGACATGTAATCGGAAATCAACAAGCCGAACGTCAGGGCAAAAACGATCCAGGCATATGTGCGCGCAACACCGACGTCGTTATCGTCGTCATCGCTGGCGCTGGGGTGATAGGCCATGCAGCCTCCTCGAAACTTTGTTGTATTTGTTGTTATCGAGCTGTTGGGGTAACGCAACGAACGAGAGGCCAGCGGCCCCTCGCCCGGTTCAGTCAGCCGCGTTGCGGCAGACCTTTTTGCCCGGCCTTGCGGTTGGGCGCCATGCCGTTGGCCAACAAGGTTTCTTCGATGCTCTGATACGCCACGCCAATGCGATAAATCTCGCGGGCTTCCTTGCCGGTAGCAATCTCGCGCCCCAGTTCATGGGCAATGCGCACGGTCTGCTGAATCTGTTGCACCGACCCGAAGCGATCGCCCTTGTGATCAATGATCGTGTCTTCATTGCCGACCCGCGGATGCAAGCCCATCGCCAACGCCATGGTGTTGAACGGCAGCACGTTCTTGAGTAACGACTCGGACGTCAGGGTGCAAGCGTCCGGCACGCGATGGATAAAGTTGAAGAAGTTGAACGGGTTCGGCCCGTCGAAACCACCGCCGATGCCGATCCAGGTGAGGTTCAGCGGGCCCATGTACACACCGCTGCGCACCAGACGCATCAGGGTTTCCAAGGCATGCATGCCGGTCAGTTGAAAGTGTGGCTGGACGCCTGCGGCCATCAACCGGCGCAAATGTTCGGCGACCCAGGCCGGGCCGGCCGGCACGGTCATTTCGCTGTATGCGGCATGAATGGCCGGGTTGTCCAGCGAGGTGCCTGCAAGGTATTCCGGGTACAGCAACTCCATGATGTTCATCTGGGTGGTGTTGATCGCCACCGTGACCTGATCCGGTTTCGGTGTCAGTTCCGCGAGCATATGCCGGGTGTCATCGGACAGCCACTTGGCAGCTTCACCATCGCTTTCCGGGGCGAAGGAAATCGAACCGCCGACCTGGATAATCATGTCCGGCACCGCTTCGCGCACACCGGCAATCAGCTCATTGAATTTCGACAGACGCTTGGAACCCTTGCCGTCGAGTTCACGCACATGCAGGTGCAAGACAGTGGCGCCCGCCTCGTAGCAATCGACCGCTTTCTGCACCTGTTCATCCATGGTCAGCGGGATGTCTTCGGGGAAATCTTCCGGCATCCACTCGGGGCCATACGGGGCCACGGTGATCACCACTTTTTCCATGTTTTCCGGGTGCAGGGAATCGTCGAGAAATTGCATGGGGTACTCCTTTTTTATGATTGTCCGCGCAGCCGGGTTCGCACCTGGCTGGCGTTTTCGAGTGCGAATGCAGTAAGGGTCGATCAGTAAGTCTTGTCGCCGACGATCCCGGCACGCTCCATCTTGCGATGGCACAACGGGTAATCCATCACGGCGTAATGCTGGGTGCTGCGGTTGTCCCAGATCGCAATGCTGTTGGGTTTCCAGCGCCAGCGCACCTGGTACTCCGGGATGTACGCCTGGCTGATCAGGTAGCGCAGCAACTCACTTGCGCCGGGGTTGGCGTCCTGGCCGAATCGCACCCGAGCGGGGGTGTGGTAATTGCTGAAGTGTGTGGTGAAGGCGTTGACGAACAGCACTTTTTCCAGCGTGTCCGGATGCGTGCGCACCACCGGATGCTCGGCATCGGGGTATGTCGCTCTAAGCGCCAGGCGTCTTTCGATCGGCAGCGCGGCACCGAAGCTGGCTTCGATGCTGTGCCGGGCACGCAGATCGGCAATCTTGATCTTCACGTCTTCCGGCAAGCGCGCATACGCCTCGACCATATTGGCCCACATGGTGTCGCCGCCCACCGGCGGACATTCGACACAGCGCAAGACACAACCCATCGGCGGCGCCTCACGCCAAGTGGCGTCGGTGTGCCACGAGTTTTCATAGCGTTCCGGCGGATGCTCCGGGCTCTTGTAGATCCGCACCAGCCCGGGATGATCCGGATCGCTGCCAACCATCGGGTGATCTTCAAGCTCACCGAAGCGCCGGGCAAAGGCCACGTGATCGGCACGGCTGATGTCCTGATTACGCAGGAACAACACGCGGTGCTTGAGCAATTGCGCGCGAATTTCGGCAAAAAGACCGTCGTCATGTACCGCGTCGGCAAGGCTGATGCCCTCAAGCTCGGCGCCAATGCTGCACGTCAGTTGTTCGACTCTCATGGCTGACGACTCCTTCAGATGACGAAAATCGATGAGCCGGTGGTCTTGCGCGATTCCAGGTCACGGTGGGCCTGAACGGCATCCTGCAACGCGTAGTGCTGGTTGATTTCGATCTTGATCCGGCCACTGCCGACCAGGTCGAACAGCTCGCCAGCGAGCGCGGCTTTTTCCTCAGGGTCGGCGATGTAGTCAGCCAATGCCGGGCGGGTCATGAACAGCGAGCCCTTCATTGCCAGCAACATCGGATCGACCGGCGGAATCGGCCCGGAAGCCGTACCGACGCACACCATCAGACCGCGACGTTTGAGCGAGTCCAGCGAGCCCATGAAGGTGTTCTTGCCAACACTGTCGAACACCACGTTGACGCCAACGCCGTCGGTCAATTCGCGAACCTGTTGCGCGACGTCTTGGTGGCTGTAATTGATCACATGGTCGCAGCCATGGGCACGGGCGATTTCGCCTTTGGCCTCGGTGGAGACGGTGCCGATGACCGTGAGCCCGAGCAACTTGGCCCACTGCGAAACGATCAGACCGACGCCACCGGCAGCAGCGTGGAGCAAGATACTGTCGCCCGCTTTGAAATTGTGGATACGCCGCATCAAGTAAGCCGAGGTCAGCCCGCGCATGGTCATCGCGGCAGCCGTCTCGAAACTGATGGTTTCCGGCAGTTTGATCAGCGGAGCGGCGGATATCAGACGCTCAGTGCTGTAGGCGCCGAGGGTGTTGAGAAACCCGGTGTAAGTGACACGATCGCCCACCCGCACATTGCTCACGCCCTCGCCGATGGCCTGCACCACGCCGGAGGCTTCAACGCCCATGCCGTTAGGCAGCGGGATCGGGTAAGTGCCGTTGCGAAAGTAGGTGTCGGCGTAATTGAGGCCCACTGCTACATGACGAAGACGCACCTGGCCGGGGCCGGGATCGCCAACGTCGACATCTTCATAGCGAAGCACGTCGGGATCACCGGATTCGTAGAAGCGCACTGCTTTGGCCATTTTTCTTATTCTCCCTGCAAGGTTGGGCGTATCGCTCGATTGGCGTTGACCTGACTCTAGGTCGCGCGCCAGGCAATCGCTTCGCATCAGGCGACAATGGCTTTTCATTTGATGACAACGGGTGGCAAGACAAACAGGCGTCCGACGGGCCGCCCTCTCTGACGCTCACGCGCTACCGGTCACTTTTTCTTACACCTTTTGTCGCCAGATCCTACGCCGTACGGCGATCCGGAGCCGGTCGTTGCCGTCAGTTTGGTATCATGCGCCGCTTTTACGGTTAACCACCGCCCGTCCTGTCGACGGGCGGGCTGCAAAAGGCGGTATTAGATGACGGCTTTGTTGACTCGCCGCAAGGTGCTTGCGGGAATGGGCGTACTCGGGCTCGGCCTGCTCGCCGGCTGCGACACCCGCGGCGAACTGTCGTACAAGTACGGCAAAGATCTGAGCGACAAGATCCTGGGACGCACTTTCAAGCTGAAGAACACCGACGGCGAAACCATGTCGCTGTCGAGCTTTCGCGGCATGATGCCGATGATCTTCTTCGGCTTCACTCAATGCCCGGCGGTCTGCCCCACCACCCTCGCCCGCGCGGCGAAAATCAAGAAACTGATGGGCAAGGACGGCGATCGCTTGCAGGTGATCTTCATCACCCTCGACCCCGAACGTGACACGCCAGAAATCCTCGACGCCTACATGAAAGCCTTCGACCCGAGCTTCGTCGCGCTGTACGGCACCGTTGAAGAAACCAAGGCCACGGCCAAGGAATTCGACGTGTTCTACGAGAAAGTCCCGGCCGGCGACACCTACACCATCTCGCACACGTCGACCAGTTACGTCTACGACTCCCGTGGCGGCCTGCGCCTGGGCCTGTCCACCTCGCTTTCGGCAGAAGAATGCACGGAAGACTTGCTTACCGTTATGGAGGTTTGCTGATGCACCCTGTTCTGAACAACATCAAACGTGCTGCGATTGCCCTGTCGCTGATGGGCCTGGCGTTTCAGGCCTCCGCGCAGACCAAAGTCGACGATGCCTGGGTTCGCGCCACCGTGCCGACCCAGACCGCCAGCGGCGCGTTCATGACCGTTACCGCCGACAGCGACAGCAAGCTGCTCAGCGTCGCCACACCGATCGCCAAAGACGTGCAGATCCACGAAATGACCATGAAGAATGACGTCATGAGCATGGGCCCGGTGAAGTTCGTCGAACTGCCGGCCGGCAAAGCCGTAAAGCTTGATCCGAACGGCTACCACGTGATGCTGATGGGCCTGAGCGCGCAGCTGAAAGAAGGCGAAACCGTGCCGCTGACCCTGACCGTCGAGAACGCCAAGGGCGAGAAAGAAACCCTCGAGGTCAAAGCACCGGTTCGCTCGCTGACCAACATGGAAGGTCACGATCACAGCAAAATGCACTGATCTGACTGACTGAAACACCTGCGGGGCGGCCTGATCAACGATCATGCCGTCCCGTTTTTTTTGAGCTAATGGAAAGCGTGCTTTACATCGGCAAATTCTTCGGCGAGGATGTAAAGGGTCTTTTACATAGGAAGTGAATAATGAACCGCTACTACCTCGAAATGGGCGCCGCATCGGTTCTCTACGTGCTGGTGTTGAGCCTTTCCCTGATCGCCAGCCAATCCCTGCTGGACGCCAACATTTTTCTGCGATCCTTGGTGGCCCTGACCCCGATCATTCCGGCAGGTCTGATGTGCTGGGCCATCGTGCGCAACATGCGGCGCATGGATGAAATGCATCTGCGCATCCAGTTTGAAGCCCTCGGTTTTGCCTTCGCCGCCTCGGCACTGCTGACCTTCAGTTACGGGTTTCTGGAAAACGTCGGCGCGCCGCACATTCCGTGGACATGCGTGTGGCCGGTGATGGGGCTGATGTGGATTGTTGGGCTGCAGATTGCGCGGCGTCGTTACCAATGAAAAACCGTCTGAAGGCACTGCGCGCCGAGCGCAAGTGGTCGCAGGTTGATCTGGCAGAACGCTTGAACGTGTCGCGGCAGACCATCAATGCGATCGAAAACGAACGCTACGATCCGAGTTTGCCGCTGGCATTCCAGATTGCCCGCGCATTCGAAATGCCCATAGAAAGCATCTTCAACGACGGTGAAGCCTGACCCGATCCCCCTGTAGGAGCTGCGGCACGCTGCGATCTCTTGATTTTGATTTTCAAGAAGCAGGATCAAAAGATCGCAGCGTGCCGCAGCTCCTACAGGGTTTGATGTCAGTGGGCGATGCACACGGATTTTAGTTCGGTGTAGGCCTCGATCACCGTTCTGCCAAACTCGCGCCCCATCCCCGATTGCTTGACCCCGCCAAACGGCATCGCCGGATCCAGCAGCACATGCGCATTCACCCACACCGTGCCCGCTTCGATACGCGGCACCAGGTTCATCGCCTTGCTCAAATCGTTCGTCCACAAACTCGCGGCCAAACCATACGGATTGTCATTGGCCAACTCGATCATCGCGTCTTCATCATCAAACGCAATCACCGCCAACACCGGGCCGAACACTTCTTCACGGGCCACGGCCATGCTGTGATCGACATCCGCCAGCACCGTCGGCTGCACGTAGAAACCCTCGCCTTCCAGCAGCTCACCGCCACACACCACCCGCGCGCCTTCACGCTTGGCCAGTTCGATGTGCTTGAGCACGCTCTGTTGCTGCTTGCGTGACACCAGCGGATTAATCGCTGCCTCGCAGTTCATCCCCGCGCCAATCGACATGGCCGAAACCACTGCCGCGAGACCTTCGACAAACTGGTCGTGAATCGAACGATGCATATAGAAGCGCGACGCCGCCGCGCACACCTGACCGTTGTTCAGCAAGCCACCGAGAATCGCGCCTTGAATGGCTTTTTCAACATCGGCATCCGCCAGCAGAATCATCGGGTTCTTGCCGCCCAGTTCCAGCGCAAAACGGGTCATGTTGGCCATGCACGCGACACCAACGGTTTTGCCCACCGCCGTCGAACCGGTGAACGACACCTTGCTCACCAGTGGATGCGCCGTCAGCGCGCCGCCGACCGAAGCGCCGCCGCCCGTGACCACGTTGAACACGCCTGCCGGAATACCTGCCTCCAGTGCCAGTTCAGCCAGACGCATCGCGGTCAGCGGGGTTTCCATCGCCGGTTTGATCAGCACCGTGCAACCGGTGGCCAGCGCCGGCATTAACTTCCACGCGGCGATCATCAATGGAAAATTCCACGGCACGATGCCGACCACCACACCCACCGGTTCGCGTTTGGTGAACGTGGTGAATTTTGTTCCCGGCGGCAGCGGAATCGACACGTCGAAGGTCTGCCCTTCGATCTTGGTCGCCCAGCCCGACATATAGCGCATGAATTCCACCGTGGCGTTGACGTCCAGCGCGCGGGCCATGTTGATCGACTTGCCCTGGCTGAGGGTTTCCAGTTGCGCCAGCTCTTCGCCGTGCTCCTCGACCAGGCGGGTGAAATTCAGCAGGATGCGCTCGCGATCGGCCGGGCGCAGCCCCGACCACACGCCAGACTTGAACGCCGCGTGCGAAGACTGCACCGCGCGCTCGACCAATTCGGCGGGCGCATCGAGGGTTTCGCACAAGGTCTGGCCGGTGGCCGGATCGACCACGGCAATCGTCGGCCCGTCAGCGAATTGCCACTGGCCATCGATAAAGCAGCCATGTCGACGATCAATGAACGCCGCGACTTGCGACAGCATTGCAACGTTGCTCATAAAGCCTCCTTGGATTTGAGGAAACACACCACGGCCTCACGGTCATCTTTCGAGGCCAGGCCCATGTAGGGCATGTAGGTGCCGGGCACGTAGGCCTGGGGTTGGGTGATCAGTTCGGCGATGGTCTCGGCCTGCCAGGTGACGTCTTTGTTGCGCATCGCCTGGGAATAGCTGAAGCCTGCCAGCGAGCCGGATTTGCGCCCGATCACGCCGTTAAGGTTGGGACCCATCATGCCGGTGACGTCTTTTTTAACCGCGTGGCAGACGCCGCATTCGGTGTTGAAAATTTGTGCGCCGTGGGATGAATCCGCCGCGCAATCGGCGGCGACAGCGGCTTGGGCGAGTGTCAGAGAAAACAACGAAGCACAGGCGAATTTGAGCAGGGACATAGAAGACACATCCAAAAAAACAGTGAATACACACCAATCCCTGTAGGAGCCGAGCTTGCTCGCGAAGACGTCAGCACATTCAGAACAGGGGTTGCCTGACACACCGCTTTCGCGAGCAAGCTCAGCTCCTACAGGGATTGGTGGCGACGGGAGCTGATGGGAATTGTCTGGCCTGCCGCCAAAGCAGGTTTTGCCCTGCCTGCCAGTCGTGTTGGCAAGGCTGCCAATTGCGACTGGCACAGACACACAAGCACTTGGCAGACACAGCAATTCCCCGGTTTCGCCGCAGAGGCAGAATCCACTGGCACCCACTTTTCAGGGCACCAGTCAGGGAGTCCCCCTTCAATGCGAACCAACCGGATCACCGTACCGTCAGCGCTGGGCTTGAGCCTGCTGATGCTCGGCTTGAACAGCGCCCATGCCGATCTGCCGCCCGACACCATCGGCCAGACCACGCTGGCGTTCCCGCCCGAAGCGCACCGCGCTTATGTGGTCGACGTCGAATTCGAAAGTTTCGTGATGGGCCGCGTCACCGTGGTCGATCCCGACAAGAAGAAAATCCTCGGCATGGTGCCGACCGGTTTTGCCGCGCCATCGGCTCTGAGCCACGACCGCAAAACCCTGTACAGCGCCGACTTGTTCTACTCGCGCGGCACTCGCGGCACCCGCACCGACGTGCTCACCGCGTGGGACACCTCGACGCTGTCGCCCTCGTGGGAAGTGGTGATTCCAAGCAAACGCGCCGAATCCCTGACCCAGCGCTACGGCCTGAAACCGAGCGGCGATGACCGCTTCGTGTACGTCTACAACTTCACCCCATCGACTTCGGTGACCGTGGTCGACACCCAGTCCCACGCGGTCAGCAGCGAAATCGCCATCCCCGGTTGCGTGCTCAATTACCCGGTTGGCAACCGCCGTTTCGCCTCGTTGTGCGGCGACGGCAGCCTGCAAGTGGTCACCCTCAATGATCAGGGCCAGGAAACCGCGCGCAGCCGCACGCCGTTCTTCGACCCGAACGCCGAGAAGCTCAACGAGCGCGCGGTCAACGTCGGCGACACCTACTACTTCGTCACCACCACCGGCACTGTGCGCCCGGTCGATTTCGCCAGCGACGCGCCGAAGATTCTGCCGGCGTGGTCGCTGGTCAATGACGCCGAAAAGAAAACCGGTTGGGCCCCCGGCGGCTGGCAGTTGATGGCGGTCGCACCGAAGCTCGATCGCCTGTACGTGCTGATGCATGACGCCCACGAAGCAATGAAGTGGGAAGACCCGAGCACGCTGATCTGGGCCTTCGATATCAAGACCGGCAAGAAGGTTGCGACCCTCGAAGCACCGACACCGGTCTGGAGCCTGCAAGCCACCGGCGACGACAAACCGTTGCTGCTCGGCGCTGACGTCGAGGGCGGTTTGCAGGTCTTCGATCTGAGCACCAACAAGCTTCAATCGAGCATGCCGAAAGTCGCGAAAACCGCGACGCAAGTCATGAGCTACTGAGGAGGTTCAGTCATGACCCTTGACCCGATTTTCATCATCGCCAGTGCGCTGGCCGTCGCCGTGCTGCTGGCCAGCGCGGCGACGCACAAGCTGCGTGCACCGGGGCGGTTTGCCCGGCAACTGGCGGACTATCAGTTGCTGCCTGAAGCGTTGGTGCGGCCGATTGGCCGAGTGATTCCGCTGCTGGAGTTGCTCATCGCGTTTGCGTTGCTGGTGCCATTCAGCCGCGCGATCGCAGCGGTCAGCGCAGCGGTGTTGATCGCGCTGTACGCCGCGGCTATCGGCATCAACCTGTGGCGCGGTCACCGCGACATCGACTGCGGCTGTGCCGGGCCGGATCAAGCACAGCCACTGCGCCCGGTGCTGCTGGCGCGCAACGCGGTATTAGTGGCTTTGGCGTTACTGGCGAGCACCACACCGATCGTTCGCGACCTGGGTTTGTTCGACGGTTTTGTCACCGTCGCCGCCAGTGCTGTTGCGCTGCTGATCTACGCCGCCGCCGACGGTTTGTTGGCCAACTCCCCTCTTCTGCTCAAATTGATTGGTAGGTGATTTATGCAAGGTCTGATGATTTCCAACGTGCTGTTGTGGGTGCTGCTGATTGCGCTGGCGTTCGCGGTGATGGGCCTGGTGCGGCAGATCGGCGTGCTGCACGGACGCATTGCTCCGGCCGGTGCGCTGATGGTCGATAAGGGTGTGGCGGTCAACGAAGCGGCGCCGCAAGTGACCGCTGCTGATCGTCATGGTCGTCCGGTCAATTTTGGTTATGCCGGGGAAAAGAACCAGTTGCTGTTCTTCCTCTCGCCGACCTGCCCGATCTGCAAATCGCTGCTGCCGGCGATCAAATCCATCGCCAAGCAACAAGCTGATCGCCTCGACGTGGTGTTTATCAGCGACGGCGACATGGACGCCCAACAAGCGCTGATCCGCGAACACAAACTCGATGACATGACCTACGTGGTCGGCCCGGAAGTCGGCATGACCTACCAGATCGGCAAGCTGCCGTACGCGGCGCTGATCGACAAATCCGGCACCTTGCGTGCCAAAGGTCTGGTCAATTCCCGTGAGCATCTCGACAGCCTGTTCGAGGTCGAACACCTGCACAGCGCCACGCTGCAGGAATACCTCAACAGCCAGCCGCAGCCGCATGACCACGGTCACGGCCATAGCCACAGCCACTGAGCAGGGAGACATTTATGAAACTGCTGGATCTGCTCTTTGAGCGCTCGACCCGCCGCGTGGCCGACACCACATCGCGACGCAAATTGCTGGCGCGCATGGGCTCGCTGATGGTCGCCGGCGCCGCACTGCCGCTGCTGTTGCCGCTGGATCGCACCAGCAAGGCGCTGGCGGCGGACAATCCCAAGGCCGGCGATCCCGGTGATCCGAACAGCTGCGACTACTGGCGCTACTGCTCGATCGACGGCTTTCTGTGCAGTTGCTGCGGCGGCTCGGTGACCTCGTGCCCACCCGGCACCGAAGCCTCGCAAGTGACCTGGATCGGCACCTGCCGCAACCCGGCGGACGGCAAGGATTACATCATTTCGTACAACGATTGCTGCGGTAAGCAGAGCTGCGCGCAGTGCGCCTGTACGCGCAACGACAGCGAAGAACCGGCGTATCGACCGTTCAACAACAACGACGTGAACTGGTGCCTGGCGGCGAAATCGCACATCTACCACTGCACGGTTTCGATTATTCGCGGCGTCGCCGTCTGACTTGATCACCAAAAACCCCTGTAGGAGCTGCCGCAGGCTGCGATCTTTTGACTTTTCTTTTCAAGATCAAGATCAAAAGATCGCAGCCTTCGGCAGCTCCTACAGGGTTTGTGTGAATTTTGAGGATGTTGTTATGCGTCATTTGTTCGTGATGGGGCTGGCTTTGGTGTTGGCCGCACCAGCGGTTTACGCCCGGGCCATTCCCAACCCCAATCAGCGGCATGCGCCGGGTAACGAATCGCCGCAAACGCCCATCGCCCAGGCGGGTTACAGCGTCGGCGTGAATTACCAATTGCAATGCGCCGGCTGCCACTTGCCCGACGGTAGCGGCTCAGCCGCCAACGACACGCCGCGCCTGACCGGTTTCGTCGGTAACTTCCTGAAGGTACCCGGTGGCCGGGAGTTTCTGGTGCGCGTGCCGGGCATGTCGCAATCAGCGCTGAACAACGCGCAACTGGCCGACCTGCTCAACTGGCTGATTCGCGAGGACGGCATGGCCGGTAAAAGCACACCCGCTCACTATCAGCCGTACAGCGCTGACGAGATAGCGCAGTTGCGCCACGAAACCATGCTCAACCTGCCGGGCACCCGCGCGGAGCTGATCAAGGCCATGCGCGCGCAAGGCATCGCCATCGACGACGGCATGCACTACTGAGCCTCAGGCGTGCTGCCTGCGGTACTCCCCCGGCGCAATGCCGAAACGTGATTCGAATGCCGTGGAAAAATGGCTCGAATCGGAAAAGCCCCAGGAATAACCGAACACCGAGAGCTTCTGCTCAGCCCCGGCTTGGCGCAGCGATTCGGCACACAAATCCAGTCGCCGATTCTTGATGTAGCGCGCCACCACTAAACCCTTTTTTGCAAAGATCCGGTACAGCCCGCGCACCGACATGCCGACTTCCCGCGCCAGCCACTCCGGACAGAGTTCTTCACAGCGAATGTGCTCGTCGATGCACGCCAAGGTCTTCTGAAAGATCCGTTCATGCAGATCGCTGCAATCTTCGCTGTGGCTGATCGCCGGGCGCAGCAGGCTGACAATCGCCTCCAGCGTCGCTTCGCTTTCGCTCAGGCTGAGGTTCTTCTGCCGCGTCGCGTCGAGAATCAAATGGTGCGAGAGCATGGCCATCGGCGAACTCGCCGGGATGCGGTGGCCGCACTTGACCTGATTGAAGCGCAAGGTCTTCTCGACCAGATGCGTCGGCAGGATCAGCGACAGTTGCCGCGAGTTCTCGTGGTAGGTGAAATCGCTCGGGCGCGAGGCGTCGATCAGGGTGATGTCGCCCGCCGAGAGCAAGGCTTTGTTGTCGCCCTGGGCCATGCCCGCCGAGCCTTCGAGCTGGAACACGGCAAAATATTTACCGCCCTCGCCGGCAGCGATTTCTGTTGGCGTGCGATACAGGCGCGCCTGGCAGGCGTCGACAAAACTCAGTTTGAGCGCACCGCTTTGGTACTCGCGAATGCGCCCGGAGAAATCGGCGCCGAGGGTTTGCGCGTTGAAGGCGCCACAGATCTGGTTGATCTGATGGATCCATTGATCGAAGCCGTCACGGCGTTGTGCAGTTGAAGAAATCATGTCTGGCCTCACGCAGGCTTGTTTTTATTATCTACGTCAATCCAAGCGTTCTTCCTGAACAGTGCGGCTCCCTCGTTGTGGCGCTTATTTCAAGCCGCCAAAACGTCGATAGAAACTCTCGCCGACATCCGGCAACGGCCCGTCAGCGGTTTCCAGCGCAGTGTTCAGCCACTCTTCGGCCTTGGCGTAGATCAATCGGTAAATGTTGCGGCAAAGCTGGCGGGCGGCACGGCCTTCCCAATCGCCGGGGAGCAATTCGTCAGGCAGTTGCGGGTCGCGCAGCAGCAGTTTGCGGTATTCATGAATAAGCAGAAGACGTGCCATGAAGCAGTCGGCCGGCAGCAGGTTTTCCTGCTCGCGCAGTGCTTGCCAGAGCGGTCGGAACAATTGGATGAACTCGCTGTAATGCGCCGCCAGTTCCTCGATGTTCCAGCTCTCGCGCACCTGTGCACGCAGGGCTTTGGAGGCCAATACGTCTTGCGCGGTGGTTTCGAAAACGATGGTGTCTTCGAGCGCGCCGAGGTCTTGCAGGGTCGCGTTGACGTCGGCGCGATCACTGCGCGGGCACGCCAGCACGGCCGGCGAAATCGCACCAAAACCTTGCCACTCGAGTTCTTCGCGCACTTGCTTGCGCTTGTCCTGGCTCAATTGCGTGAGCATCGCCAGGCACCACGAACCGTCCCACGCCGGCACGGTTGAACTGTACACGCGCTTGAAGGCCTTATCGAAGCGCCGGCGCCCGGTGCCGGTGAGGCTGTAGTAGCTGCGGCGGCCGACTTTTTCGGCGGTCAGCCAGCCTTCTTTGGTCAGGCGAAAAATCGAAGTACGGATCAGCCGTTCGTTGATGCCGATCGGTTCGAGCAACTGGATCAGACTGCCCAGCCACACCGTGCCGCCGTGGGGTTCGATGGCATCCCCGTACAGCGTAATGATCAAGGAACTGGCGCGGATGGGCGTCTGCTCCTGGAAACGGGTGATGAGGTGGTTCAAAGGTGTCAGCGATGACATGGGCGTACCGGACAATGAAAAAGGAAGGAATATACCGAATCAAAACCTTTATGAGTGAACCCTGTGGCGAGGGGATTTATCCCCGATGGACTGCGCAGCAGTCCCGGCTTTTGGGGCCGCTTCGCAGCCCGTCGGGGATAAATCCCCTCACCACAAAGTCCTGCAACCACACAAAGACCTGATCTCACTGGGATTGAGATGCTTTTGGGCGCAAGCCGCTGTCGCTTATCCGCGGCCGATCCGCTTCAGGTTCGCTCAGCGGTTCGCACACCTGCATCTGCGTGAGGCAGCGCTGGGCCAACGCCTGGTACTCGCGAGTGCCGGCCTGTTTCCACGCCACTTCCTGATCACTCAATACGCGCTTGATACTCGCCGGTGCGCCCATCACCAATGACTGTTCCGGGCATTCAAAACCCGCTTTGACGAACGCCGCCGCCGAGACAAACGAGCGTGCGCCAATTCGTGCGTTATCCATCACCACCGCATTCATCCCGACCAGCGCGTCAGCGCCGATCCGGCAACCGTGCAACACCGCGCCGTGGCCGATATGGCCATTGCGCTCGACCACCGTGTCGCTGTCGGGAAAGCCGTGCATCACGCAGGTGTCCTGCAAGTTAGCGCCCTCTTCCAGCACGATGCGGCCGAAGTCGCCGCGCAAACTGGCCAGCGGCCCGACATAACAATGCGGGCCAATGATCACGTCGCCGATCAACACCGCTGACGGATGCACATAGGCCGAAGGGTCAACCACCGGGGTCAGTCCATCAAGGCTGTAACAGGTCATCGCAGGCTCCTTTGGTGGACGTTGTGCGGTGAGATACGCAAAGCGATGCGTAAACAGGCTTGATTTGTATCACATCATTTCGATGCAGTGAAGAGAGAAAAGCGTATCGCTTTTGTCGAACACCGTTCATCGACAATCTCGATCCCTTAAAACCTACCAATATTTGAGTTATTTCAATCAGTTATTCAACTCCAACCAAGAACCAACGAGCTGTAGCAAATTCCACAACCTTCCATTTAAGACACGTTAATCACATTTCAATCTTGCATTTACGTATCACGTTAAGCCTATACTCCGGCAAAACCGACGCCTGACGTCGAACCAACAACAAGCCGGCATTAGCCGAGCGTGCTCCGTGAGGGCCTTTGCCATGCCTCAAACCCTGGCCGTTGAACAGCTGCAAGCTGTGCGCCTGATCACCCTGCAACGTCCGCAGGCCTTGAATGCCCTCAACACCGAACTGCTCGGCGAACTCGCCGCTGCACTGAGCGCCGCCGAAGCCGACCCCGAGACCCGCGCCGTGGTGCTGACCGGCAGCCGCAAAGCCTTCGCTGCCGGCGCCGACATCAAGGAAATGGCCGAGCGCGATCTGGTCGGCATCCTCAATGACCCGCGCCAAGCCTCGTGGCAAACCATCACCCGCTTCAGCAAGCCGCTGATCGCCGCCGTCAACGGCTTCGCCCTCGGCGGCGGCTGCGAATTGGCGATGCACGCCGACATCCTGATTGCCGGTGAAGACGCGCGTTTCGGTCAGCCGGAAATCAACCTCGGGATCATGCCCGGCGCCGGTGGCACCCAGCGATTGCTGCGTGCCGTGGGTAAATCCCTGGCGATGCAAATGGTGCTCACCGGCGAAGCCATCGACGCCCGCCATGCCCTGCGCGCCGGCCTGGTCAGCGAAATCACCCAGCCGGAATTCACCGTCGAACGCGCCCTGCAGATCGCCCACGCCATCGCCGCGAAAGCGCCATTGGCCGTGCGTCTGGCCAAGGAAGCGCTGCTCAAGGCGATGGACACCGATTTGGCCAGCGGCCTGCGTTTCGAGCGCCACGCCTTCACCTTGCTGGCCGGCACCGCCGACCGCGATGAAGGCATCCGCGCCTTTCAAGACAAGCGTGCGCCGCAGTTTCGCGGCCAGTAATCGAATCGAACGATCTCCCGGAGAGCCTTGCCCATGAACTTCGAACACATCCTGTTTTCCATCGAGGCCGGCGTCGCCCTGCTCAGCCTCAACCGGCCCGAGCAACTGAACAGCTTCAACACCGCCATGCACCTGGAGGTCAAGGAAGCGCTGAAGCAGGTGCGGCAGAACCCGGAAGTGCGCGTGCTGCTGCTGACCGGTGAAGGTCGCGGCTTCTGCGCCGGTCAAGATCTCAGCGACCGCAATGTCGCGCCAGGCACTGAAGCGCCGGATCTCGGCGTGTCGATCGAAACCTTCTACAACCCGTTGATCCGCCAGTTACGCGATCTGCCAATGCCGGTGATTTGCGCGGTCAACGGCGTCGCTGCCGGGGCCGGGGCGAACATTCCGCTGGCCTGCGATCTGGTGCTGGCGGCGCGTTCGGCGAGCTTCATTCAAGCGTTCTGCAAAATCGGCCTGATCCCGGATTCCGGCGGCACCTGGACGTTGCCGCGACTGGTTGGCATGGCCCGCGCCAAAGCCTTGGCCTTGCTCGGCAACCGTTTGAGCGCCGAACAGGCTGAGCAATGGGGGCTGATCTATCGCTGCGTTGACGATGCGCAATTGCGCGACGAAGCGCTGACCCTCGCCCGCCACTTGGCCACACAACCGACTTACGGTCTGGCGCTGATCAAACGCAGCCTCAACGCCAGCCTCAGCAACACCTTCGATGAACAGCTTGAGCTGGAGCGCGACCTGCAACGGCTGGCCGGGCGCAGCGAGGATTACCGCGAAGGCGTCAGCGCCTTCATGGACAAACGCACCCCAGCGTTCAAGGGTCGCTGAACATGAGCGCACTCGACCGCAACGCAAAAATCGCCGTGATCGGTGCCGGCGCCATGGGCGCCGGCATTGCGCAAGTCGCGGCGCAAGCCGGGCATTCGGTGTTGCTGCTGGATAATCGTCCGGGCGCCGCCGCGCAAGCCATCGACGGTATCGACCGCCAACTCGGCAAACGCGTGGAGAAAGGCAAACTCGCGGCGGATGAGCGCGGCGCCATCGTCGCTCGCTTGCACGCGGTAGAAGCCATCGAAACGCTGGCCGACTGCACGTTGATCATCGAAGCGATTGTCGAAAACCTTGAAGTCAAACGCGGGTTGTTCAAACAGCTGGAAAGTCTTTGCGGCGACGACTGCATTCTCGCCAGCAACACTTCTTCACTGTCGATTACCAGCATTGCTGCAGGGCTGCAACGCCCGGAACGTCTGCTCGGGCTGCACTTCTTCAACCCGGCGCCGGTGATGCCACTGGTGGAAATCGTTTCCGGCCTGGCCAGCGATCCCGCCCTCGCCCAGACCTTGTTCGACACCGCCAAAGCCTGGGGCAAGCAACCGGTGCACACCCGTTCGACGCCGGGTTTCATCGTCAATCGCGTGGCCCGGCCGTTCTACGCCGAAAGCCTGCGCCTGCTACAAGAAGGCGCAGCCGATTGCGCGACGCTCGACGCGCTGATGCGTGAGGCTGGCGGCTTCGCTATGGGCGCCTTCGAACTCACTGATCTGATCGGCCACGATGTGAATTACGCAGTGACCTGTTCGGTGTTCGACGCCTATTACGGCGACAGCCGTTTTCAGCCGTCGCTGATCCAGAAAGAACTGGTCGACGCCGGGCGTTTCGGCCGCAAAAGCGGTCGTGGTTTTTACGATTACAGCGAAGGTGCGCAACGTCCGCAGCCGCAACAGATCAGCAGCGATGCGAGCTTCGATAGCTGCGTGGTCGAAGGCGATCTCGGCGTCCTCAACGATTTGCTGCCACGCCTGAAAACCAGCGTGATCAAGCGCGATGGCAAAGGCCTGTTAAGGGTCGGCGACGCGGTATTGGCCCTGAGCGACGGGCGCATGGCCAGCCAACGCGCGAAGGAAGATGGCCTGCGCAATCTGATCCTGATCGACCTGGCTTTCGATTACGCCAGCGCCAAACGCATCGCCATCAGTTGCTCGGCGGACATCAGCACTAACGCCCGCGAACAAGGCATCGCCCTGCTGCAAAGCGCCGGACTGCAGGTCAGCCTGCTCAGCGACACACCGGGCCTGGCCGTGCTGCGCACCGTTGCCATGCTCGCCAACGAAGCCGCCGACACCGTGCTGCACGACGTTGCCTCGGCGGCGGACATCGATCTGGCCATGCGCGCCGGGGTCAATTATCCGCAAGGCCCATTGGCCTGGGCCGAGCGCATCGGCCTGGCGCAGATCACCCAAGTCCTCGACCACCTGCAAGCCAGTTACGGCGAAGAACGCTATCGGCCATCGCTGCTGTTGCGCCGCAAAGTCGCCGAAGGGAGCACATTCCATGACCAGCCTTGAAGCCATGAGCCTCGCCAGCCGTTGCGCGCAAACCATGTTTGACCGCGATGCCGCCACCCAAGGCTTGGGCATCCGCCTGATCAGCGCCGCGCCCGGCAGCTGTACCTTGGGCATGGGCGTGCGCGCCGACATGATTCAGGGCCACGGCACCTGTCACGGCGGTTTCCTCTTCGCCCTCGCCGACTCGGCGTTTGCCTTTGCCTGCAACAGTTACAACGACGCCACCGTGGCTATCGGTTGCAGCATCGATTACATCGCGCCCGCGCAGTTGGGCGACACGCTCACCGCACGCTGCACCGAGCAATCGCGCTCGGGCCGCACTGGCAACTACGACGTGCGCATTGAAAACCAGCAGGGCCAGTTGATCGCCCTGTTCCACGGCAAATCCTACAAAGTGCGCGGCACCGTGCTGACGCCGGAGACTCCCCATGAATGACGCTCTGATCATCGACGCCGTGCGCACCCCGATCGGCCGCTACGCCGGAGCCTTGAGCAGCGTGCGCGCCGACGACCTCGGCGCCGTGCCGCTGCGTGAACTGTTGCGCCGCCACCCGCAAGTCGACTGGAGCCAGGTCGACGACGTGATCTACGGCTGCGCCAATCAGGCCGGTGAAGACAACCGCAACGTCGCGCGCATGTCGGCGCTGTTGGCCGGGCTGCCGGTCAGCGTGCCGGGCACCACGCTCAACCGCTTGTGCGGCTCGGGACTGGATGCGATCGGCACTGCCGCACGGGCGATTCGCAGCGGTGAGGCCGGGCTGATGCTGGTCGGCGGCGTCGAATCGATGTCGCGGGCGCCGCTGGTGATGGGCAAGGCTGAAACGGCGTTTTCCCGTTCCTCAGAGATGCACGACACCACCATCGGCTGGCGTTTCGTCAATCCGCTGATGAAGAAAACCTTCGGCATTGATTCGATGCCCGAGACCGCAGAAAACGTCGCCGCACAGTTCAACATTTCCCGCGCCGACCAGGACGCCTTCGCCCTGCGCAGCCAGCAACGCGCCTCGGCCGCGCAGGCCAGCGGACGCTTGGCGAAAGAAATTGTTGCCGTGGAAATCCCCCAGCGCAAAGGCCCGGCCAAAGTCGTCGAGCATGACGAACACCCGCGCGCCGACACCACGCTGGAGCAACTGCAGAAACTCGGCACACCCTTCCGCGAGGGCGGCAGCATCACCGCCGGCAATGCTTCGGGCGTGAATGACGGCGCCTGCGCCTTGCTGCTGGCCAATGCGCAAACCGCACAGCGTTACGGTTTGAAGGCTCGCGGCCGGGTCGTGGCGATGGCCACCGCTGGCGTCGAGCCACGGATCATGGGCATCGGCCCGGTGCCGGCCACGCGCAAGGTGCTGGAACTGGCCAACCTCAGCCTCGCCGACATGGACGTCATCGAACTCAACGAAGCCTTCGCCGCGCAAGGCCTGGCGGTGCTGCGTGAACTCGGTCTCGGCGATGACGACCCACGCGTCAACCCGAACGGCGGCGCCATTGCCCTCGGCCATCCGCTGGGGATGAGCGGCGCGCGACTGGTCACCACCGCCCTGCAGGAATTGGAAGAGCGTCAGGGCCGCTATGCGCTGTGCACCATGTGCATCGGTGTCGGTCAAGGCATCGCGCTGGTGATCGAGCGTTTATCCGACTAAAGAACCGCGATTCCCGAGGTGCCGACAGGTATCCTTGGGGCATGCACTCAGAGCCCTGCGCCACCGGGGCGGAAACACAAAAATAATTCGAGTGAAGTCATGAACATGCCAATTGCCCAAGCCGTGCTCAACCCAGAACTGGATCCGCTGGAAACCGCCAGCGTCGACCAGTTGCGTCAGCATCAACTCGAGCGCCTGCGCTGGAGCCTCAACCACGCCTACAACAATGTGCCGCTGTACCGTCAACGCTTCGATGCGCTGGGTGTGCACCCGGACGACATTCGCTCGCTGGACGATCTGGCGAAATTTCCGTTCACCACCAAATCCGACCTGCGCGACAACTACCCCTACGGCATGTTTGCCGTGCCAATGCATGACGTCGTGCGCCTGCACGCGTCCAGCGGCACCACCGGCAAACCGACCGTGGTCGGTTACACGCAGAACGACATCGACACCTGGGCCAACATCGTTGCCCGTTCGATTCGTGCCGGCGGCGGCCGCCGCGGTGACAAGGTGCACATCTCTTACGGTTACGGCCTGTTTACCGGCGGCCTCGGCGCGCATTACGGTGCCGAACGCCTCGGTTGCACAGTGATCCCGATGTCCGGCGGCCAGACCGAAAAACAAGTGCAGCTGATCAAGGATTTCCAGCCCGACATCATCATGGTCACGCCGTCGTACATGCTCAACATCGCCGACGAGATCGAACGTCAGGGCATCGACCCGCACAAACTGGCCCTGCGCCTGGGCATCTTCGGCGCCGAGCCGTGGACTGCCGAACTGCGCAGCGCCATCGAGGCACGCTTGGGCATCACTGCGCTCGACATCTATGGCTTGTCGGAAATCATGGGCCCGGGCGTGGCCATGGAATGCGCGGAAAGCCGTGACGGCCCAACGATCTGGGAAGACCATTTCTACCCGGAAATCATCGACCCGATCACCGGCGAAGTGCTGCCGGACGGACAGATGGGCGAACTGGTGTTCACCTCGCTGAGCAAAGAAGCCCTGCCGATGATCCGCTACCGCACCCGCGACCTTACTCGCCTGCTGCCGGGCACCGCACGCCCGATGCGCCGTATCGACAAGATCACCGGCCGCAGCGACGACATGCTGATCATCCGTGGCGTCAACGTGTTCCCGACCCAGGTCGAAGAGCAGGTGCTGAAAGTCAAACAGCTGTCGGAGTCATACGAGATTCACCTGTATCGCAACGGCAATCTCGACAGCGTCGATGTCCACGTCGAGCTGAAGGCCGAGCATCAAGGCTTGAGTGATGAACAGCAGAAAGCCCTGTGCGGCGAGCTGAGCAAGCACATCAAAACCTACATCGGTATCAGTTCACGGGTGCTGCTGCAGCCGCCGTTTTCGATCAAACGCTCGGAAGGCAAGGCTTGCCATGTGATCGACAAACGCGTGAAAGCTTAAAAGCAATAACAGCGGCGAAGGTGCAAGGCCTTCGCTGCTCGCTGCAATCCCTCCCTCCCCCTGCAAAACCACGGCGATGCTCTGCCGAGCATCGCCGTGCGCGTTTTTCCGCTTTGCAAATGCGGGGCACCGCTCACCATTCATCCGAAGCGATACAGAAAAAACATACGACACGTTATTTTGTGTTTGATATTAATTTCCGTATCACTTATAAAGTTATCCATGCCCTCGAACATGCCTTCGAAAAACCTGAGGCAGGAGAACAATAATGTACGCACAGCTTGTAGAAACCGGCGTCAAACGCATCAAAGACCTTTCGGAGATGTCCGAAGAGGAACGCGCCTTCCAGGAAAAAATCGATTCAGAAATCAAGATCGAAGCGAAGAACTGGATGCCCGATGCGTATCGCCAGACGCTGATCCGGCAGATCTCCCAGCACGCCCACTCCGAAATCGTCGGCATGCTTCCGGAAGGCAACTGGGTGACTCGCGCACCGTCACTCAAGCGCAAATTGCAATTGATGGCGAAGATTCAGGACGAGGCTGGCCACGGGCTGTACCTCTACAGCGCGATGGAAACCCTCGGCGCCGACCGCGATGAAGAGATCGCCAAGCTGCACAGCGGCAAAGCCAAGTATTCGAGCATCTTCAATTACCCGACGCTGAACTGGGCCGACATGGGCGCGGTGGGCTGGCTGGTCGACGGCGCCGCGATCGTCAATCAGGTGGTGCTGCAGCGCACTTCGTACGGCCCTTACTCGCGGGCCATGGTGCGCATCTGCAAGGAAGAGAGTTTCCATCAGCGCCAGGGCTACGAAATTCTCCTGACCATGATGCGTCACGGCACTCAGGCGCAAAAAGACATGGTGCAGGACGCGATCAATCGCCTGTGGTGGCCGTCGCTGATGATGTTCGGCCCGAGCGATGAGCACTCGCCGAACAGTGCGCAATCGATGGCCTGGAAGATCAAACGCCAGAGCAATGACGAACTGCGCCAGCGCTTTATCGACCAGACCATCCCGCAGCTCGAACTGCTCGGCTGCACCTGCCCCGATCCTGACTTGAAGTGGAACGCCGAGCGCGGCCACTACGACTTTGGCGAAATCCAGTGGAACGAGTTCTACGAAGTGCTCAAGGGCAACGGCCCGTGCAATCAGGAACGCGTCGCCACCCGCCGCAAAGCCATTGAAGACGGCGCCTGGGTACGCGAAGCCGCCGTCGCTCATGCCCGTAAAAAAAACAACAAAAACGCCGCCTGACCCAAGGCACGACTATCCACCTGTAGGAGCTGCCGAAGGCTGCGATCTTTTGATCCTGGTCTTTTGATCTTTAGCGGTTTCGATGCCGCCAAAAGATCAAAAGATCGCAGGCTGCGCCAGCTCCTACAGGAGCCCGCAATCCCATGTAGGAGCTGCCGGAGGCTGCGATCTTTTGATCTTCGCCCCGACCAGTTCCAAAGCACTGATGTGGAGTGAATGACATGTCCCAATGGACCCTTTTCGAAGTTTTCGTGCGCAGCAAGCACGGCCTCAATCACAAACACGTCGGCAGCGTGCATGCCGCCGACACCACCATGGCCATCGAAAACGCCCGCGAGCTCTACACCCGTCGCAGCGAGGGTGTGAGCCTGTGGGTGGTGCCTTCGGCGCTGATCACCGCCTCGTCGCCGGATGAAAAGGATCCGCTGTTCGATCCGGCTGACGACAAAGTTTATCGCCACGCCAGTTTCTACGAACTGCCGGCCGAAGTCGGGCACATGTGAGGTCGACCATGAACGATAAAACCGATCTGATCGAATACCTGCTGCGCCTCGGTGACAGCGCCCTGATTCAGGGCCAGCGTCTGTGCCAATGGTGCGGCAAGGCGCCGGCGCTGGAAGAAGAACTGGCGCTGATGAACGTCGGCCTCGACCTCGTCGGCCAGGCGCGGCACTGGCTGGAATACGCTGCCGAGTTGCTGGATGACGGCCGCGATGCCGATGATCTGGCCTTCCGCCGCGACGAGCGCGCCTACCGCAATCTGCTGCTGGTCGAGCAACCGAATGGCGATTACGCCGTGACCATGCTCAAGCAATTCCTCTACGACGCCTGGCACCTGCCGGTGTTGCAGGGCCTGAGCCAGTCGAGCGACGAACGCATTGCCGGGATCGCCGCCAAAGCGGTCAAGGAAGTCACCTATCACCTGCGCCGCTCCGGCGAGTGGATCGAACGCTTGGGCGACGGCACCGAAGAAAGCCATCGGCGCATGCTCGCGGCGATTCCGGAAGTCTGGCGTTTTACCGTCGAACTGATCGCCGCTGACGACAGCGAACAACGTCTGTGCGCGGCCGGTATTTCCCCGGACATCGCCAGCGTCGCTGCGCAATGGCAAGCCACGGTTAACGAGGTATTCGCCCGCGCCACCCTGCCCGTCCCGGCAGCGCCGAGCTACTTCTATCTGAATGCCCGTCGCGGTCTGCACAGCGAACACCTGGGCATTTTGCTCGCAGAAATGCAGTTCCTGCCCCGAGCGTATCCCGATGCAACCTGGTGAGTTGATCACCAGCGATCGCGGCGCCCGGCCGGCGCTGCTCGGTGATCTGGACAAGGCCTGGGCGACCCTCGCCGAAGTCATGGATCCGGAGGTGCCGGTGGTCAGCGTGGTCGATCTGGGCATCGTCCGCGATCTCGACTGGCAGGCCGGGCATCTGCACGTGGTGGTCACGCCGACCTACTCCGGTTGCCCGGCCACCGAAGTGATCGAGGATGACATCCGCACCGCGCTGGAACAGGCCGGATTCAATGCGCCGAAACTGGAGCGCAAATTGACCCCGGCATGGTCGACCGACTGGATCACCGCCGATGGCCGCGAACGCCTGCGCGCTTACGGCATCGCCCCGCCCGATGGCAGCGCAAGCAAACGCACGCTGCTCGGCGAGAGCCCGACGGTGCTCTGCCCGCAGTGCGGCAGCGCCCACACCGAAGTGCTCAGCGAGTTCGGTTCGACCGCGTGTAAAGCCTTGTACCGCTGCTGCGATTGCCGCGAGCCCTTCGACTATTTCAAGTGCATCTGAACGGCACAGCGCCGTGTCGGGAGAACAATAATGAGCAAATTTCACAGCCTGACCATCAAGGACGTGCGCAGCGAAACCCGCGACGCCGTGTCCATCGCCTTCGACATTCCGCAGCACCTGCAGGACAGTTTTCAGTTCACCCAAGGCCAGCACCTGGTGATGCGCACGCAGATGGACGGCGAAGAAGTGCGCCGCTCGTATTCGATCTGCACCGGGGTGAATGACGGCGAACTGCGCATTGCGATCAAACGCGTGGCCGGCGGGCGGTTCTCGGCGTTTGCCAATGAGCAATTGCAGGCTGGGCACACGCTGGAAGTGATGCCTCCGGCCGGGCATTTTCATGTTGATCTGGATCCGGCGCGGCACGGTAATTATCTCGCCGTGGCAGCGGGTTCGGGTATCACGCCGATTCTGTCGATCATCAAAACCACGCTGGAGAACGAACCGCACAGCCGCGTCACGTTGCTGTACGGCAACCGTTCCAGCTCCGGTGCGTTGTTCCGTGAACAGCTGGAAGACCTGAAAAACCGTTACCTGCAACGTCTGAATCTGATCTTCGTGTTCAGCCGTGAGCAACAGGACGTTGACCTCTACAACGGTCGCATCGACGCGCAGAAATGCGAGCAACTGTTCAGCCGCTGGCTCGACGTCAAAGCCCTCGACGCAGCGTTTATCTGTGGCCCGCAGGAGATGACCGAAACCGTGCGCGACAGCCTCAAGGCCAAAGGCATGGGCGCCGAGCGCATTCACTTCGAACTGTTCGCCGCGGCCGGCAGCCAGCACAAACGCGAAGCCCGCGACGCCGCGCAGATGCTCGACGCCGGGGTCAGCCAGATCACCGTGATCAGCGACGGCCGCGCTGTGGCGTTCGAACTGCCACGCAACAGCCAGAGCCTGCTCGATGCCGGCAACGCGCAAGGCCTGGAGCTGCCGTACTCGTGCAAGGCCGGCGTGTGCTCGACCTGCAAGTGCAAAGTCATCGAAGGCGAAGTCGACATGGACAGCAACCATGCGCTGGAAGATTACGAAGTCGCGGCGGGCTATGTGCTGTCGTGCCAGGCGTACCCAGTGAGCGACAAAGTCGTCCTCGATTTCGACCAGTTCTAAAGGATTCACACCCATCCCCTGTAGGAGCGAGCCTGCTCGCGAAGGGGTCATCAAATTCAACATGAAGTCGCCTGACACACCGCTTTCGCGAGCAGGCTCGCTCCCACAGAGGATGGCGGTGCTCACAGCGCCAGGCATCAACACAAAACCATGTGGGAGCGGGCTTGCTCGCGAAGGCGTCATCAAATTCAACACTGAAGTTGCCTGACACACCGCTTTCGCGAGCAGGCTCGCTCCCACAGGGGAATGGTGGTGCTCAATGAACCAGGCATCAACACAAAACCATGTGGGAGTGAGCCTGCTCGCGAAGGCGTCATCAAATTCAACACTGAAGTTGCCTGACACACCGCTTTCGCGAGCAGGCTCACTCCTACAGGGGAATGGTGGTGCTCAATGAGCCAGGCCTCAACACGAACCGATGTGGGAGCGGGCTTGCTCAGTTCATCCGTTCGATGACCGGCATCGGCGCGTCCGGCGCCAACCAACACTAATTTCAAGCACAGGAGCTTATTTCATGTCCCACGCCCCTACCCTGCAAAGCTTCCTCGCCGGCCGCTGGATCGGCCAACACGGCGCGCAAATCCTGCGCAGCGCCATCGACGGCCACGAGCTGGCGCGCACGCATGAAGAACGCCCGGACTTCGCCGAAGCTATCGACTTCGGTCGCCGCCAAGGCGTCACCGAACTGATGAAGCTCGACTTCCAGCAACGCGCGCAACGCCTCAAAGCCCTGGCGCTGTACCTCAGCGAACGCAAGGAAGAGCTTTACGCGCTCTCGCACCACAGCGGCGCCACCCGCGCCGACAGCTGGATCGACATCGAGGGTGGCAACGGCACGCTGTTCACCTACGCCGGCCTCGGCGCGCGTGAGTTGCCGTCGGGCAACATCGTCCACGAAGGCCCGGCGCTGCCCTTGGGCAAACTCGGCACCTTTGCCGGCACACATATTCTGGTGCCGCGCGGCGGCGTCGCGGTGCACATCAACGCGTTCAACTTCCCGATCTGGGGCATGCTGGAAAAATTCGCGCCGTGCTTCCTCGCGGGCATGCCGTGCATTGTCAAACCGGCCAGCGCCACCAGTTATCTGACCGAAGCCGTGGTACGCATGATGGATGCCTCGGGCCTGTTGCCGACCGGCAGCCTGCAATTGGTAATCGGCAGCACCGGCGACCTGCTCGACCGCATGCAAGGCCAGGACGTGGTGACGTTCACCGGTTCCGCCGACACCGCCGCCAAGCTGCGCGTCAACCCGAACCTGATCCGCAACTCGGTGCCGTTCAACGCCGAGGCCGACTCACTGAACTGCGCGATCCTCGCCCCTGACGTAACCCCGGACGACGAAGAGTTCGAGCTGTTCATCAAAGAAGTCGCCCGCGAGATGACCACCAAGGCCGGGCAGAAATGCACCGCGATTCGCCGCGCCATCGTGCCCAAACAACACATCGACGCCGTCGCCACACGTCTGCGCGATCGTTTGGCGAAAGTCGTCGTCGGCGATCCATCCGTGGAAGGCGTGCGCATGGGCGCATTGGCTTCCCATGATCAGCAGAAGGACGTCGGCGAACGCTTGCAAAGCTTGCTGCAAAGCTGCGATCAACTGTTCGGCGCTGAGGACGGTTTCGAACCGCGCGGCGCAAACGTCAGCCAAGGCGCATTCTTCGCTCCAACGCTGTTGCTGGCCCGTGATCCGCACGCCGAAGGTGGCGCGCATGACATCGAAGCCTTCGGCCCGGTCAGCACACTGATGGCCTACGACGATCTCGATGAAGCGCTGGTGCTGGCCGCGCGCGGCAAGGGCAGTCTGGTTGCCAGCCTCGTCACCAAAGATCCGAAAATCGCCGCCAAAGCCATTCCGGTTGCCGCGGCCTGGCACGGCCGTTTGTTGGTACTGGATCGCGAATCCGCGGCCGAATCCACCGGCCATGGTTCGCCACTGCCACAACTGAAACACGGCGGCCCGGGTCGCGCTGGTGGTGGTGAAGAGTTGGGTGGCTTGCGTGCAGTAAAACATTACCTACAACGCGCCGCCGTGCAGGGCTCGCCGACCATGCTCGCTGCCGTCACCGGTGAACACGTGCGCGGCGCAAAAGTCATCGAGACCGAAGTGCATCCATTCCGTCGACACTTCCAGGATCTGCAGATCGGCGAGTCGCTGCTGACTCACCGTCGCACTGTCACCGAAGCGGATCTGGTCAACTTCGGCTGTCTGTCCGGTGACCACTTCTACATGCACTTCGACGACATCGCCGCCAAGGAATCGCAGTTCGGCAAACGCATTGCCCACGGCTATTTCGTGCTGTCGGCGGCCGCTGGCCTGTTCGTCTCCGCTGCGCCCGGCCCGGTGCTGGCCAACTACGGCCTCGACACGTTGCGTTTCATCAACCCGGTCGGTATCGGCGACACCATTCAGGCGCGCCTGACCTGCAAACGCAAGATCGACCAAGGCAAGAAGAGCCCGCAAGGCATTCCGCAAGGCGTTGTGGCGTGGGATGTGGAAGTCACCAACCAGCTCGGTGAGCTGGTGGCCAGCTATGACATTTTGACCTTGGTGGTGAAGCGCGAAGAAGACGCAGCGTAACGAAAAAAGGGGCACCGCAAGGTTGCCCCTTTCCCACAGGGGAATTGATTGGGTTCTGGAGTTATTAAACAGGCTGAAACAATAAACACGCCGATAGAAATATCGACGATTGTTGGGCAACTGTAGAGCCGCTGTGGGCTTCAAGCCATTCAGCACCTGCCCAAAGCAGATCGCCCAATAGTTTAAAAGGGCGATCAGTCCGCCCACCCTTGGTATCATCGCCCACACTTTTTTGACGTTTTAATGACGGTAAGGTCTTTTTTTTGTGAGCGCTCTTTTTCACCGTTTGCGGCATCCGCATGCCCGCCTCGTCTCGTTGATCATTCTGGTGCTGATCGTGCCGGTGTGCCTGCGTGCGGTATTGGGCTGGTCGTCACCGCTGGGGTATCTGTCGGATCTGGCCATTGGCAGTTCGCTGGTGGTTTTGCTGCATCGCCGCGCCTGGTGGCTGGCGCTGCCGGTGCTGTTGTTCTGGGGCCTGCTGGCGGTGGCGACTGCTGAGCTGGTGAGCGCAGTCGGCCGCCTGCCGACCCCTTCCGACATTCATTACCTGATCGATCCGCAATTTGTCGAAAACTCCACCGGCGGCGGTTTGGCGCATCCGGCGGTGGGCATTGTTTTGCTGTTGGCGCTGATGGTCTGGCTGCTGACCCGGTATCTCGGGCGTGGCAACCCTCGCCCAGCCCTGCCCCGCGCTGTGTGGAGCGTGCCACTGGTGTTGTTCGCCGCGCATTGGGGCGCACAGAATCTATGGCCGAACGAAGCTGATCCGTGGCGGCTGTACAACTTGCCGCACCAACTGCTCGCCAGCGAAGTCGCCGATCTGCAGATTCAGGGCGAAGAATGGCTCGACGGCGATATTGAAGAACCCGCGCCGGCGATGGCCGGGCTCACCGACGTCGACCTCAATGGCCACAAATTGCTGGCCGCGCCGGGCCAGGCGCGCAACGTGCTGATCATCGCGCTGGAAGGCATTCCCGGCGCCTACCTCCGCGCTAACCGCGAAGCCATTGGCAGCCATTATCAGGAAGACCTGATGCCCAACCTCAGCCGCTGGGCCGAGCGCGGCATGAACACTCCGGATTACGTGCTGCACACGCACCAGACCATTCGCGGCCTGTACGCGATGCTCTGCGGCGATTACGACAAGCTCAACAACGGCACGCCCAAAGGCGTGGAAATGCTCACCCTTAACGAACGCAATCAAGCCTGTCTGCCGGCGCAACTGCGCCAGCACGGTTTCAGCACGCATTACCTGCAAGGCGCCGGGCTGCGCTTCATGGCCAAAGACAAGATCATGCCGCACATCGGTTTCGATGCGACCCATGGTCTGGAATGGTTCACCAACAGCAACTACCTGGAATTCCCCTGGGGCAAGGACGACAAGGCTTTCTTCGAGGGCGCGCTGGACTATGTCGGTGAATTAAAGAAGCAGAAACAGCCGTGGATGCTCACGCTACTGACCGTTGGCACGCACCAGCCCTACTCCGCCCCGGAGGAATATCTGGAGCGTTATGAAACGCCCAAACAAGCCGCCGTTGGTTATCTCGATGACGCGCTGGAGCAGTTCCTCAGCGGTCTCGAACGCCAAGGCGTGTTGAAAGATACGCTGGTAGTGATTACTTCGGATGAATCCCATGGCATCGACGGTGTACGCCTGGCCTCCTCTTGGGGATTCAATCTCACCCTCGCGCCCGAGCAATCGCAACTGCCAAGGCTGAACAAAGGGGTTTATGGCCACGTTGATCTGAGCACGTCGATCCTCGACTATTTCGACCTGCCGGTACCCACGGCACTCAGCGGTCGTTCGCTGTTCCGCGACTACGATTCCGGTCGCGAAATCATGTCCTTCACCAACGGCAAACTGCGTTACCACAATGGCCAAGGCATCTTCTCCGAATGCGATATGCCGCGCCGCTGCCGCTACTACGAAAGCGCCGGGTTCATTGCCGAAAGCGCCACGTACAAAGGTAAATACAGCGGCCACCCTGCCCGGCAAATCGCTGCGCGTGCCAACGCACTCGACCTGTCACTGCTGCGCACCCCACTCAATCAGCGCTATCAGTTCGGCAGCACCAACGTCATCCCGCTGCAAGCGCAGATCAAGGACGACTGGGCTGACAACCTGATCGGCGCGCAATACCTGGAAATGCCCAAAGGTTCTTACACCCGCGTGCGCCTGACCGTGCGTGCGGTTGATCCGCAGCAAACGGCTTTTATTCAGCTCAAGGCCAAGGAATTCGAGAAAGACGTGCAGTTGGGTCTGCCGTCGGAAATGGTCGCCACGGCGGATCAACCGCTGGAGATGGATTTCAGCTTTGATAACCCGCAGCAGCGAAAGGCGTTTTCTTTTCATCTGCTGGGATATGGGGAAGGCGCGGTTGAGGTCACGGATTTCAGCGTGATTACTGAACTGCCGGGCCAGGAAGACCTCTTGGACGAAGTGCCAGAGGACGACACCGCCCAATCCACCTGAATATTTTTCGTCTCAATGCCAATGCAGGAGCTGCCGAAGGCTGCGATCTTTTGATCCTGATCTTTTAGAGGAAAGATCAAAAGATCGCAGCCTTCGGCAGCTCCTACATGTGCAGGGCAATAAAAGACTTTGCCTATTAGTGTCCATCAGTCGGCCTATTAGCTGACTTGCCCAGTCGGGTCTAGCCTTACTAGTCCGAAGTCGGCACGAGCCGGCCGTAGCAGACCTGATAAGGACTCGAACATGGCAAACGAATCGAAATGCCCGTTCAACCACGCCGCCGGTGGTGGTACGACGAACCGTGACTGGTGGCCGAATCAACTCAACCTGAAAATTCTGAGTCAGCACTCGCCCAAGTCCGATCCGTTGGGCAAGGACTTCGACTACGCCAGCGCCTTCAATAGCCTCGATTTTCAAGCCCTGAAACAAGACCTCACCGCGCTGATGACCGACTCCCAGGACTGGTGGCCGGCAGACTTCGGCCATTACGGCCCGCTCTTTGTGCGCATGGCCTGGCACAGCGCGGGCACCTATCGAACCGCGGATGGCCGTGGTGGCGCTGGCTCGGGTCAACAGCGTTTTGCCCCGCTCAACAGTTGGCCGGACAACGTCAGCCTCGACAAGGCCCGCCGCTTGCTATGGCCGATCAAACAGAAATACGGGCGCAAAATTTCCTGGGCGGATCTGATTGTCCTCACCGGAAATGTCGCGCTGGAATCGATGGGCTTCAAAACTTTCGGCTATTCCGGTGGCCGCGCCGATGTCTGGGAACCGGACGAGGACGTTTACTGGGGTTCGGAACACGAATGGCTCGGCGGCGACAGTCGCTATGGCAAAGACAACGCACCGATGCAGGAGCCCGGTGATGGCACGCTGGTGGCGGAGCCGGATTTGCACGGTAAAGAGGAAAGCCGTACCGATCAGGGCGAACGCAATCTGGAAAATCCCCTCGCCGCCGTGCAGATGGGGTTGATCTACGTGAACCCGGAAGGCCCTGAAGGCAATCCTGATCCCGTCGCCTCCGCCCACGATATCCGCGAAACCTTCGGCCGCATGGCCATGAACGACGAAGAAACCGTGGCGCTGATCGCCGGCGGTCACGCCTTCGGTAAAACCCACGGCGCCGGCCCTGCCGACAATGTCGGGCCGGAACCGGAAGCGGCCGGGCTGGAAGAGCAAGGCCTCGGTTGGCGCAACGCTTTCGGCACCGGCAAAGGCGCCGACACCATCACCAGCGGCCTCGAAGTGACCTGGACGACCACGCCGACCAAGTGGAGCAACAACTATCTGGAAAACCTGTTCGGCTTCGAGTGGGAGCTGAGTAAAAGCCCCGCCGGTGCGCACCAGTGGATCCCGAAAAACGGCGCCGGTGCCGGCACGGTTCCACATGCCCATGACCCGAGCAAAAAACTTTCGCCGACCATGCTGACGTCTGACCTGGCGCTGCGTTTCGATCCGGCCTACGAGCAAATCTCCCGGCGCTTCCTCGCCAATCCTGAGCAACTGGCCGACGCCTTCGCCCGCGCCTGGTACAAACTGATCCACCGCGACATGGGCCCGCTGTCGCGCTACCTCGGCCCGGAACTGCCGAGCGAAGAACTGCTTTGGCAGGATCCGATTCCAGATGTCACGCACCCGCTGATCGACGATGGCGACGCCGCAGCACTGAAAAGCAAAATCCTGGAGTCGGGCCTATCGGTTTCGCAACTGGTCTCGACGGCTTGGGCGGCACTGTCGACGTTCCGTGGTTCGGACAAACGCGGTGGCGCCAACGGTGGTCGTCTGCGTCTGGCACCGCAAAAGTTCTGGCAGGCCAACCAGCCCGAGCAACTGGATAAAGTGCTGAGCACCCTTGAAGGGATTCAAAACCAGTTCAACGGCGGCGCAGCCGGCAAGCAAGTCTCGCTGGCGGATCTGATCGTGCTGGCAGGCAATGCGGGCATCGAACAAGCGGCGAAAAACGCTGGTCACTCGGTCAGCGTGCCGTTCCATCCGGGGCGTACCGATGCCACGCAGGAGCAAACCGACGTCGAGTCGTTTGGTTTCCTTGAGCCGATTGCCGATGGTTTCCGCAACTACAGCAAGGGCAAATACACGGTATCGGCGGAGGCGCTGTTGATCGACAAGGCGCAACTGCTGACGTTGACCGCGCCGGAAATGACCGTGTTGCTGGGTGGTTTGCGGGTGTTGAACACCAACGTCGGGCAGAGCCGTCATGGGGTGTTTACGGCGCAGACTGAAGCGCTGACCAATGACTTCTTCACCAACCTGCTGGACATGGGCGTGGAGTGGAAGCCGACATCGCGGGATGCGGATGAGTTTGAAGGGCGCGATCGCAAGACCGGCAATGTGAAGTGGACGGCGACGCGTGTGGATCTGGTGTTTGGTTCCAATGCGCAGTTGCGGGCATTGGCTGAGGTGTATGCCAGTTCGGATGCCAAGGAGCAGTTCGTCAAAGACTTCGTCGCAGCCTGGACGAAAGTCACCAACCTCGACCGTTTCGACCTGAAAAACTGAAATATGTAGGAGCTGCGGCACGCTGCGATCTTTTGACCTTGATGTTAAAGATCAAAAGATCGCAGCCTCGTTTCACTCGTCAGCTCCTACAGAACGCAAAAAAATGTGGGAGCAAGGCCGTTCCCACATTTTATCGCGCAGGCCATCTAAACCCTGTAGGAGCTGCCGAAGGCTGCGATCTTTGATCTTGATGTTAAAGATCAAAAGATCGCAGCCTTCGGCAGCTCCTACAGGGATCGGCGTTACGCCAGGCTTTTGCTCACCACCTCAAACACATCACTCGACAACTGGCCCGACGCCCGAATCCGCTCCAGCTCGCCTTTCATCAGCGCCTGGCGCGCATCGTCGTATTTGCGCCAGCGCGTCAGCGGTGCCAATTGGCGAGAAGCGATCTGCGGGTTGAAGCCGTTCAGCTCAATCACCAGATCCGCGAGGAAGCGATAACCGGAACCATCCGCCGCATGGAAGTTGATCAGGTTCTGCCCGGCGAACGCGCCGACCAGCGCACGCACCTTGTTCGGGTTTTTGATGTTGAACGCCGGATGCTGCATCAGCGCCTTCACGCGCTCCAGACCGCCCGGCAAGGTGCTGCCCGCCTGCACGCTGAACCACTGATCCATAACCAGCGGGTTGTCCTTGAAGTGCTCGGCAAAACTCGCCAGCGCCAGCGTTTTCTGCTCTTCGAACGGCGAGTTGACCAACACCGCCAGCGCAGTCAGGCGCTCGGTCATGTTGTCGGCGTTTTCAAACTGCTCCAGTGCCGCCGCCAATACTTCCGGCTTGCCGCTGAGCATCAGATAAGACAGGGCAATGTTCTGCAGCGCGCGACGGGCGAAGTGCTCGGCTTCGGCGACGTACGGGGTCTTCTTCGACAGGTCGCGGTTGGCCTGATAACGCAGCCACAGCGCCTCGAACAAGCCTTCGGCCAATTGCTTGCGCGCGAACTCACGGGCGATATGGATCGCATCGACATCCGCCACTTCGCTGATTTCAGTGAGGTAAGCCTCACCCGGCAGCGAAAGCATTTCGGCGACCATTGCCTGATCCAGCGATTCGTCCGACAGCACGGTACGCAGCGCCGACACCAGACGCGGGTCGAGCTTGAGGCTTTCGCCCTTCTGCTGTTGGCCAATCAGTTCTTGCAGCACTTGCACCGACAGTTGCTGACCGGCATCCCAGCGGTTGAAACCGTCGCTGTCGTGCTGCATCAGGAACATCAGTTGATCGCGGTTGTACGGGAAGCTCAGTTTCACCGGCGCCGAGAAACCGCGTAGCAGCGATGGCAGCGGCTGTTCAGCGATGTCGACGAAGGTGAAAGTCTGTTCAGCTTCGGTCACCGAGATCACGCGAGTGGTGCCTTGCGCCGCCGCTTCGCCGCTCAGACGCAGGGCAATTTCGTTGCCTTTGCTGTCGAGCAGGCCGAGTTCGACCGGAATCACGAACGGCAGTTTTTCAACTTTGTCCGGGGTTTCCGGGCAGCTCTGGCGGAAGGTCAGGCTGTAGGTTTTCTCGGCGGCGTCGTACGACTCGCTCACCGCCAGACGCGGCGTGCCGGCCTGGCTGTACCAGCGCTTGAACTGAGTCAGGTCGACGCCGTTGGCATCTTCCATCGCTTTGATGAAGTCGTCGCAGGTCACGGCTTGGCCGTCATGGCGATCGAAGTACAGATCACTGCCCTTACGGAAGCCTTCGGCGCCGAGCAGGGTGTGGATCATGCCGACCACTTCCGAGCCCTTTTCGTACACGGTCAGGGTGTAGAAGTTGGAGATTTCGATGAAGCTGTCCGGGCGCACGGCGTGAGCCATCGGGCCGGCATCTTCGGCGAACTGGTGGGTTCGCAGGTAAGCCACGTCCTGAATACGTTTGACCGTGGCCGAGTTCATGTCGGCGGAGAAGCCGGAATCGCGGAACACGGTGAAGCCTTCTTTCAGCGACAACTGGAACCAGTCGCGGCAGGTCACGCGGTTGCCCGACCAGTTGTGGAAGTATTCGTGAGCGACGATCGCTTCAACGCGCTGATGCGCAGCATCGGTCGCAGTTTCGGCGCGAGCGAGCACGGCGCTGGAGTTGAAGATGTTGAGGCCCTTGTTCTCCATCGCGCCCATGTTGAAGTCGTTGACGGCGACGATCATGAAGATGTCCAGATCGTACTCGCGACCGTAAACCTCTTCGTCCCAGCGCATCGACTTCTTCAAGCTGTTCATCGCGTGCTGGCACTTGTCGATATTTTCCGGCTCGACGTAAATGCGCAGCGCGACGGTGCGATCAGTCATGGTGGTGAAGGTGTCTTCAACGCACCACAAATCACCGGCCACCAGCGCGAACAGGTACGCCGGTTTCATGAACGGGTCTTCCCACGTTGCCCAGTGCCGGCCGTCTTCGCCCGGGCCCGAGGCAATCGGGTTGCCGTTGGAGAGCAGCACCGGATAGCTGTGCTGTTCGGCGACCACGGTGGTGGTGAACTTGCTCATCACGTCCGGGCGGTCGAGGTAATAAGTGATCTTGCGGAAACCCTCGGCCTCGCACTGGGTGCAGAACATCGTGCCGGACTTGTACAAGCCTTCCAGTGCGGTGTTGGTTTCCGGGTGGATCTTGACGCTGGTGTCGACGGTGAAGGTTTCGGCGGTCGGCTGCAGGGTCAGATGGTTTTCGGACAATTGATAGTCAGCAGCGCCCAGCTCTTTATCGGCCAGGGTCACCGAGAGCAGTTCCAGTTGCTGGCCATCGAGCACCAGCGGCGGCAGGCCCGGGCCACGCGCCGGGTTGCGGCGCATGACCAACTGCGCGTGCACCAGGCTGTGATCCTCGAACAACTCGAAGGTCAGGTGTGTTTCGTCGATCAGGTACTCGGGTGCCTGATAGTCCTTGAGGTAAATCATCTTCGGTTGTTCGGTGCGCATGCTGGAGTCCTTATTGATGCACGGCGAGCTGATAAGCCGTGTACTTGCGAATATTGATCACGCCGGTATCGAAGATCAGGTACTGGCCTTTGATGCCCAACAACGTGCCTTCGGCAATCGGGTTCTTGTCCAGGTTGAAGCTGACGATTTTGGCCGGGTATTGCTCGACCGGATAGCGGATTTCGAGAGGTTCTACATCGGCAATCGTCTGAATAGCTTGTAGGCCGAATCGCTCCTGCAAACCCTGCAGGCCTTCGGCGCAGCTTTCAAATAGCTGATCGCGCACCTGCGCCAGATCCACCGTTGCCGCATCGCCCTTGAGCAACGCGCGCCAGTTGGTTTTGTCTGCGACCTGGCTGCGGAACAAGTCCTCCACGAAGCCCGACTGCTGCCGCGTCGACACGCGCATGATCGGCAACGCCTGACACGCGCCCTGATCGATCCAGCGCGTTGGCAGTTGCGTCGCGCGGGTGATGCCCACCTTGATGCCCGACGAATTGGACAAATACACGACGTGATCGGTCATGCAGAACTGCTCGCCCCACGCTGGATCGCGGCAGGTGCCGGCGTCATAGTGGCAACGCTCCGGGCTCATGATGCACAGGTCGCATTGCGCCAGTTTGGTCATGCACGGGTAGCAATAGCCCTGACTGAAACTGGTTTTAGTCTTGCGCCCGCAATGGGTGCAGTGGATCGCCCCCAGGTACTCCAGGCGCACCGTGGTGCCGATCATGGGATTGACCGGCACCTCGACGTCATCCAGACGAAACGCGTATTGCACGTTCGGCCCGTCGAGGCGCGCCGACATTTTGCTGATTGCACCGCGGCCAATCTCGATCAATGGATAGCATCCGACTTGAACAGGATGTTCGGCACTTCGATCGACTTCGATGCACATTCTTGCGGGCCCATGTAACCGGTGCGCTGATCTTCAGGCAGGTTCTGGATTTCCCAGGCGATCATCGCCTGCAACGATAGCTCGCGCTGTTCGGCGGTGAGTTTGCCACCGTCCGACCATTTGCCGATTTCCACGGCCAGTTTCAGGCTCTCGTAGATGTCCGGGGTGATGTTGTTGATCATGTCGTTAAAAGAGGACATCAGGGTCTCCGTGCTCTTTATCTACAAAAAAAATTCAGGCGGCCAGTTTACGGCGGTTATACAAACCACCCAACAAACCGGTGAAGCATCCGATGAGTAACCCGCCGACGTGGGCGGCGTTGGCGATTTCGCCGAAACCGATGACCGAGATCACCCCGGACATGCACACCAGCAACCACACCAGCATCATCACCAGCACGCCGCGCGGCAGGCGATAGGCCGGGTTCGGCGCCAGCAGCTGGAAGATCCAGCAATGCCCGAGCAAACCGTACAGCACGCCAGAGAGGCCGCCGAACAGCGTCGGGCCGCTCCAGATGTATTGCGCATAGTTAGACACCAGGCTGAACAGCAGCGTCAGGCCGATCAGGTTGATGCTGCCCTGCCGCGACTCGATGCGCCGCCCCAGTTCCCAATACCACATGCCGTTCATGGCCAGGTGCAGGATGCCGAAGTGGATCAGCATCGGTGTGACCAGACGCCACCACTGCCCCGCTGCCAGACTGTCGGCCAACGGCGTGAAATGGATGTACTCGCCGACCACCTGGAAATCGAGGAAGGTCAGCCAGCGCAGGGTTTGCAGGTTTTCACCGAGGTAAGTCAGGCCGCCGACGATCAGGCACAGCAGCAGAATGAAGCCGGTGGCCTTGGCGTATTTCAGTTGTTCGGCGAAGCTTGGGCGTTTGACGGTCGGCGCGACGGGAATGTCCAGTTGCTGATCGGGATCACCTGCCGGGAAGCGTTCGTACAGCGAGCGCACGTCTTCGCTGATTTCCGACGGCGCCCACAACACTTGCTCGCCCGCCTCTTCACTGACGCGATGCGGCACTTGCATGCGTTGCAGCAGTTTGACGAAACCGCTCAGATCCACGCCTAAAGGCAGACGTAATACCGCTACCGAACTCATTGCAGCACCTCCGGCCGCTCAACATCGACCCAGACAAATTTATTTGGATCGAGGAAAGTTTCCTGATCCAGGCGATAAGCAACGAGTTTGCCGTAGAGCACGGCGCTGTAATCCAGACACGCGAGGTTCGGCCGGATCGGCGCCGGTTTGCCGCTGCGCCAGTAGTGGCCGACGAACAATAAAGGCTCGTCGACGCCGTAGCGCAGCAGGGAATTCTTTTCAGTGGAAGTCAGCGGCGTTTGCGCCACCGGCTCCGGCAAGGCATCGGGCTGGAAGACGATGTCGCCGTAGGTTTTCGGGTCGTCCTCCCAGAACTTGGTGCGAAAGAACGAGCGCACCAGACCGTCGCCGCTGGTCATGGTCAAACCATCGGGCAGGCGCATGTCGGTGCCACGCAGCAAACGGTCGAACACGGTGCAGGCGAAGCTGTCCGGTACGGCCGAGGCCTGGAGGAAATGCTCGTCGATGCAGCCATTAGGGAACAGCGCGCGCAGCGGTTCGATCAGGCCGGCATCCCAACAGGCATGCACCACGCGGAAACGTCCGGCGTCGACAAACAGCGGCAGCTCATAGAACCAGCGCTGGAAATCGTGCCAGTCGCCGGGATGGCCTTCGAACTGCGTCAGGGTTTCGTGGAGCAACCGCGCATGACGCTTGGTGTGCTCGCGGACGAATTGCTTGCCGCTGCCCGGTGGCGCCGGGGTGCTCCAGCCGAGTGCGTTGAATTCGTGGTTACCCATGATGCACAAGGCCTGCCCGGCCTCGACCATGTCGTGGACGATGTGCAGCGCCTCGCGAATGCGCGGGCCACGGTCGATGATGTCGCCAACGAACACGGCCATGCGCGATGGATGCCGCCAGACCCCGCCTTGCTTGTGATAACCGAGTCGGTCAAGCAAGTGTTCGAGGGTCAGGGCGCATCCGTGCACGTCACCAATCAGGTCATAACTGCGCGCGGGATCGAGCATCAGTCGCCTCCACCACCCAACTTGCTGCCCCAGCCGAGCTTGGTGCGGCAGACTTCATAGTAGTTGTGGTCGAGCGGGTGAATCAGGCGCAGCTTCTGTGCTTTCTTGCTGACGGTGATGGTGTCGCCCGGCGCGCAGGTGAAGTGGTTCTGCCCGTCGCAGGAGACTTGCGGGTAAATCTGCATGTTTTTCGACACGACGATTTTCAGCTCGCTGTTGCCATCGACCACAATTGGCCGGCTCGACAACATATGGGGGTACATCGGCACGATCACAATGGCATCGAGCTTGGGATGCATGATCGGGCCACCGGCGGACAGCGCGTAAGCCGTGGAACCGGTCGGCGTCGCGACGATCAGGCCGTCAGCCTTCTGGCTGCAAACGAACTGGCCGTCGATGTACAGCTCGAACTCGATCATCCGCGTCGATTTGCCGGGGTGAAGCACCACGTCGTTGAGCGCGTCGCCCTGGCCAATGGCCTCGGCGTGACGGCGCACTTCGGCTTGCAGCAGGAAGCGGTTTTCCACCAGGTAGTGGCCGTCGAGCACTTTGGCGACTTCGACTTCCAGTTCATCCGGGCGAATATCGGTGAGGAAGCCGAGGCTGCCACGGTTGATGCCGAGCACCGGAATATTGTGTTTGGCCAGCGCACGCGCGGCGCCGAGCAGGCTGCCGTCACCGCCGACGACGATGACCATGTCGCAGACTTCGCCGAGCATCTTGCGCGACGAGGTTTGCAGGCCGTGGCCCGGCAGCACTTCAGCGATGGTGTCTTCGAGGATCACATGCAGGTGACGATCGAGCAGAAACCGTTTCAGTCGGCGGACGGTATCCAGCACCTGGGAACTGCCCAGGCGACCGATGATGCCGATATTACGAAATTGCTCCATGGGACCTCTGCGGACAATCGAAAACGCGAAAAACAGGATTATGGGCGAAAGCGCCAGATAGACAAAATCCTTTCAGCCTCAAGGGCGCGCTCGTGTTTACGGCTATGCTCGCAAGATGATCCTATTTCCCGACCTGCTCCAGTTGCCTCACCAATTGCGCCATCCGGAAGTGCGGGATCTGGCGTGGGTGATCCTCGCCCCGCCGATGCTCGCCACCACGCCGTGGCCGCAACGCCATCCGCTGGCCGGCAGCCACTGGGTGGATGACCCGCATCGCCTTGAACATTGGCTGCGTCAACTCGACCGCGACAGTTACGGTTTGCTGCATTGGTTATCGCAGGCCCGCACGAGGCGTCTGGGCCTGTATTACGAACGGCTGTGGCAATTTGCCGTGGCGCAGGCGCCGGGGATCGAGCTGATTGCCGCCAACCTGCCGATCCGCCGCGAAGGTCATACGCTCGGCGAACTCGACATGCTGCTGCGTGACCGTGATGGCGTGCATCACTTGGAGCTGGCGATCAAGCTGTACCTCGGCCCGCAACAGGGCGATGGGCGTGATTCGGTGCAATGGCTGGGGCCGGGTTGTCATGATCGGCTGGATCGCAAACTGGCGCATCTGGCCGGTCATCAACTGCCGATTTCCGCGCGACCGGAAAGCCGTGAAGCCTTGGCGGCGCTGGATATCGAGTCGTTCAGCGCGCAATTGTGGCTGGGCGGCTATCTGCTGTATCCGTGGCCCGGTCAGGCTGAGTCGCCAAGCGGCGCGCACCCGCAGCATCTGCGCGGCAGTTGGTTGCATCAAAAGGATTGGCCAGCGTTCGTCGCGCAACGCCCGGCCGGTCGCTGGCAACCCCTGCCCCGTCACGCGTGGCTGGCCCCGGCGCATTACCCGGCGGATCAAACCTGGAGCGAAGTGCATTTGCAGGCGTGGCTGGAGGAACTGGAACCGATGGCGCCGGCGCAATTGCTGGTGCGCCTGACCGAGAATGCGCGGGGCGATTGGGAAGAAGCGGAGCGGTTGTTTCTGGTGTCGGATCTTTGGCCGAATGTGCCGGGGCAGGCCTAAAAGATCGCAGCTTTCGGCAGCTCCTACAGATGTACGCATACCCATGTAGGAGCTGCCGAAGGCTGCGATCTTTTGATTTCAAATGGACAGCCGCACAGCCAAAGCCGCCAACGTCACCAACAACACCGGCACCGTCAACACAATCCCGACCCTGAAGTAATACCCCCAACCAATGTGAATCCCCTTGCGCTCCAGCACATGCAGCCACAACAACGTCGCCAGGCTGCCAATCGGCGTGATCTTCGGCCCCAAGTCGCTGCCGATCACGTTGGCGTAAATCATCGCTTCCTTGATCACCCCACTCGCCTGACTCGCATCGATCGACAGCAAACCAATCAGCACCGTCGGCAAATTATTCATGATCGACGACAACAGTGCCGTCAGCACACCGGTGCCCAGCGCCGCGCCCCACACGCCGTGGCCGGCAAACACATCCAGCCAGCCGGCCAGATAGCTTGTCAGCCCGGCATTACGCAAGCCGTAGACCACCAGATACATGCCCAGCGAGAAAATCACGATCTGCCACGGCGCCTCTTTCATCACCTTGCGCGTAGAGATTTTGTGACCGCGCGCGGCGATGCCCAGCAGCAGTGCGGCGCAGACAGCGGAAATCGCGCTGATCGGAATGCCCAACGGCTCAAGGGCGAAACAGCCGATCAACAGAATCGCCAACACCGCCCAACCGGCATAGAACGTGGCTTTGTCGTGGATCGCGGTTTCAGGACGCTCAAGTTGATCGGGGTCGTAGGCCTTGGGAATGTCACGGCGGAAGAACCACAGCAACATGCCCAACGTCGCCGCGACGCTGACGAAGTTGACCGGCACCATCACCGCCGCGTAGCGGTTGAAGCCGATGTGGAAGAAGTCCGCCGAGACGATGTTGACCAGGTTCGACACCACCAGCGGCAGGCTTGCGGTGTCGGCGATAAAGCCTGCGCCCATGACGAAGGCCAGGGTCGCAGCCGGGGAAAAGCGCAGCGCCAGCAGCATGGAAATCACGATTGGCGTGAGGATCAGCGCCGCGCCGTCATTGGCGAACAGCGCCGACACCAGCGCGCCGAGCAGCACCATAAAGGCAAACAGCTTGCGCCCACTGCCCCGCCCCCAACGCGCCACGTGCAACGCAGCCCAATTGAAGAAACCGGCCTCGTCGAGCAGCAGACTGATGATGATCAGCGCAACAAAGGTGCCGGTGGCGTTCCAGATGATCTGCCAGACCAGCGGGATATCACTCAGATGCACGACGCCAAAAATCAACGCCAGCACGGCGCCGAGCGTCGCACTCCAGCCGACGCCGAGGCCTTTGGGTTGCCAGATGACAAGGGTAATGGTCAGCAGGAAAATCAGTGACGCAGCAAGCATCCGCAACAGCCTTGTTCGAAAGAGGATTTTGGGGGACGACAGGATACCTGTGGTGAGGGGATTTATCCCCGACCGGCTGCGCAGCAGCCGCAAAACCTGCGAACTCGATTTGACTGAGAAACGCAGGGGGTCGCTTCGCAACCCATCGGGGATAAATCCCCTCACCACAAGGAGTTCACCAAGCTGCTGGATTATTTTTTGTGTTGCTCAACGAACTGTCCGTAAGCATTGATAAAGCTTTGCAGAAAAGGTTTCACCGATTCACTCAACTTCCCCGCTTCATCAAACGCTGTCCCCGCACCGCCCAGATAAGCCTCTGGTTGCTGCATGCAGGGCACATTGAGAAACACAAACGACTGGCGCAGGTGCTGGTTCGCGCCGAAACCGCCAATGGCCCCCGGCGATACACTGATCACCGCGCCCGGCTTGCCGCTCCAGGCGCTCTTGCCATACGGCCGCGAGCCGACGTCGATGGCGTTCTTCAGCGGCGCCGGCACCGAGCGGTTGTACTCCGGCGTAACAAACAGCACCGCGTCGGAAGAACCGACTTTTTGCCGGAAAGTACTGTAGGCTGCCGGCGGTGAATCGCCATCAATGTCTTCGTTATACAGTGGCAGATCGCCAATCTCGACAATGCTCAGTTTCAGGTTCGCCGGTGCCAGTTCCGCCAGCGCCAGGGCGACTTTGCGGTTGATCGATGCTTTGCGCAGGCTACCGACTATGACGGCGACGTTATAGACATTGCTCATGGAAGACTCTCGATGTCCGTGGGGGAGCCTGTAGTTATAGATGATCCCGTGACGATTCCACCAGCAGACGAGGGAAAAATCCCGGCTGCTGAATATTTTTTTCGTGCAGGAAAACTTACAGCGCTGGATGGCGGTCTTAAAACCGCAAATCAAGCGTTTTATCTCCAGAGGTTCTAAACAGATGGCAGCAGTACTCGTCGGTCAGTTCCATGCAAGAGATGCGGAAGGCCGCGTTTATTCCGTGCATGAATTCCAGGAATCCACCCCGTCGGCAGACGGTCTCACTGGCTCGGAGCCGATTTACAAACTGGCCATCGGCGATCGCATCAAGAAGATCGACGACCAGACGTTCGAACTGGTTCAGTCGGGTATCACCCTGACCCGCGAACCTGAGCCAACCGTCGCTTCATAACTCGTCGTTATGAGCAGAAGTCATATGCGCAGAGTTGGGTTAGGATCAGTCACTGACCCCACCTGCTGAACATGGACTTCACGCATGCGTTTACGCCATATCGAAGTGATTCAGGCGCTCTTGCAGACCGGTCACCTGGGCACCGCCGCCGAATGGCTGCAGTTGCCAGTGACCGAGGTCGAAGAGCGTTTGCGCGAAGCCGAGAGTCAGTTGGGGTTCATGCTGTTCGCCAGCGTTCGCGGGCGCTTGCAATCAACGCCGGAAGCGCGGGCGCTGCAAGTCGAAATCGCCCACGTCTATGCAGCGCTCGAGCCGGTTCAGCGTCTGGCCAGTAGCCTCAAACAGTACCTCGCCCCTCCCTTGCGCATCATCGGTACCCCGCCGCTCTCCCAACATCTATTACCGCAAAGTCTTGCCGCCCTGCGCCGACGCCTGCCCGATGCACCGTGCAGCCTGCTCAGTGCGCCGACCCGCGACATCGTCCGCAGCCTGTTGCTGCGCGAAAGCGATCTGGGCCTGAGCCTGCACGATCCCGAACATCCCGACATCGATTGCCAGCCACTGGCCCACGGCAAACTGCAACTGCTCGCGCCCCACGGTTGGCTGCAGCCGAAGCAGAAATACATTTCTCTACAGGATTTGGCCGGTCAGGCGATGGTCGGCCTCGACGGTCAGGATCCGCTAAGCCCGGCACTGGAAAACAAACTCCAGGCCTTGCGCCCGGCGCCGAGCATCCAGACTCGCGTGCAAACCCATCAGATGATGCGCAGCATGGTTGAGGCAGGCGAAGGCCTGGCCATCGTCGACCCGTTCACTGCCCTCGGTGCGCGCGCCGGCGGCCTCGATGTCTGCCCACTGTCGCCGGCGGTACCGATCAGCCTCTACGCGCTGACCTATAAACACTGCGCGCCGTCAGCGGCAATTCAGACCTTGCTGACAATCGTCACGGAACAAGCCGAGGCGATGCTGTCGAGCTGAGCGGGTTTTCCAGCGGATTATCAAACAGTCGATACCAGAACAGCGCCACTTCGGCGGTGTTCGGATCAATGCCGCGATAGCGCAGCTCGTCGACACCGCCAATCACATAGCCGCAACGCTCATACAACCGGCAAGCACCGAGGTTGTTGTTTTGCGTTTCGAGCATGATCCCCGGCAGCTTCTTTTTGCGACTCCAGAATTGCGCGACATCCAGCAACGCTTTGGCCACGCCATGCCGCCGGGCCGGCGCGTGCACCGCCAATTCATCGATATGGGCGAAGCCGTTCCAGTTGGTGCTGATGACCAAATGGCCCACCGCCTCGTCATCCAGATACGCCATGAAAATCGCACTGTCCGGCGCATCGCGGAAACTGCTGAATTCTTCGGGGTCGATGCCGTAGCACTTGCGGTACGGCACGATGGGCGTCACCCGCCACTGCTCGACAGGCTGACCAATCACCGCCGCGCCATACGCCGCCACCTCAAAACTGAAGTCGCTACCCCAGATATAGGGCGCAAAACCTTCGTCGGCGACACGCACCGACAGGCCTGGGTATTTTGGATTCACGGCCGGTTGCATACTGGGAAAAGTCCTCATTCCTTCACACAATCGACGGTGTATAGCCGCCCATTGCCCTCGTCTTCGTGCTGCAATCCATGCACATCCGCGACAAAACCGGGGAAGCTGCTATCGAACGTGCGAGCAAATTTCAGGTAATCAATGATCGAACGCGTCGATTCAGTAAAGCGTTCGCCGGGCATGATAAGCGGAATTCCCGGGGGATACGGCACCAGCATCACGGCGGCAATCCTTCCTTCCAGCTCATCAATCGGCACCGCCTCGACTTCGCCGCGCACCAGATGATCGTAGGCGTGAGCCGGTTTCATGGCGATTTCGGGGAGCACGGTGTACATGCGTTTCAGGTGTTTGGCCGTGGCGTTGCTGCGGTAGCAGGCGTGCAGTTGATCGCAGAGGTCGCGCAGGCCCATGCCGCGATAACGCGCGGTGTCTTCCAACGCTACGCAAGGCAAGCAGGTGTCGAGGCGCACGTTAGCGTCGTAACTGCGCTTGAACTCCAGCAGTTCGGTGAGCAGCGTGCTCCATTTACCTTTGGTGATGCCCATGGAGAACAACACCAGAAACGAATACAGGCCGGTTTTTTCGACGACCAATCCGCGCTCCCAGAGGAATTTGCTGACCACGGCCGCCGGAATGCCCTTCTCGCTTAACGCGCCGCCCGCGTTGAGGCCCGGCATCACCAGCGTCACTTTGATCGGGTCAAGCAACACATAATCGTCACTGACATCGCCGAAACCGTGCCAGTCGGCATCCGGTTTGAGCAGCCAGTCTTCGGTCTGCACACGATCAATGCCTTCGACGCCCGGCGGCTGCCAGATCGAGAACCACCAGTCATCGGCAGCAATGTGCTGACGCAAATTGGCCAGCGCCCGACGGAAACTCAGCGCCTCATCGAAGGTTTCCTGCAACAGCGATCTTCCGGCCGGGCCTTCCATCATCGCCGACGCCACGTCCAGCGAAGCAATGATGCTGTACTGCGGCGAGGTCGAGATGTGCATCATGAACGCTTCGTTGAAACGGTCACGATCCAGCTGCCGCGCACCGCCGTCCTGGACATGAATCATCGAGGCCTGACTGAATGCCGCGAGCAGTTTGTGCGTGGAATGGGTGGTGAACACCAGCGGACTGTCGTCGCTGCGTGAGGTGGCCATACCGTAACGTCCGGCAAAGAATTCGTGGAACGCCGCGTAGGCATACCAGGCCTCGTCGAAATGCAGGACTTCGACGCTGTTACCGAGTTTTTGCTTGATCAGTTCGGCGTTGTAGCAGAGGCCGTCGTAGGTCGAGTTGGTGACCACCGCCAGTTTGACTTTTGGCGCGCGACCCTTGGTCAGCGGGCTCGCATCGATCTTGGCTTGAATCGATTCACGGCTGAATTCACTCAGCGGGATCGGGCCGATGATCCCCAGTTCATTGCGCTCCGGGCACAGGTACAACGGGATCGCGCCGGTCATGATGATCGCGTGCAGCACCGACTTGTGGCAGTTGCGGTCGACCAGCACCAGATCATCGCGAGCTACCATCGAGTGCCAGACAATCTTGTTGGCGGTCGAGGTGCCATTGATCACGAAAAAGGTGTGATCAGCGCCGAAATTGCGCGCCGCACGGGCTTCGGCTTCAGCGAGCGGGCCGGTGTGATCGAGCAGTGAGCCGAGTTCCGGCACGGACACCGATAAGTCTGAACGCAGGGTGTTTTCCCCGAAAAACTGGTGGAACGCCTGCCCCACCGGACTCTTGTGATAGGCCACGCCCCCGCCATGGCCGGGGGTATGCCACGAATAATTGGAGTCGGCGGTGTGCTGCACCAGCGCTTTGAAAAACGGCGGCAGCAAACCATCCAGATACTTGCGCGCCGCCCGCGCCACTTGCCGGGCGAGAAACGGCACGGTGTCTTCGAACAGATAGAGAATGCCGCGCAGCTGGTTGAGCTCGGCCATGGCATCGGCCGGGGCGTTTTCCAGGGTGACTTGTTCGCCCAAGGCAAAGATTGGCAGATCCGGGGCGCGCACCCGCGCGAGGCCAATGAGTTCAGCCATGTTCTGCAACAGATGCGAGTTGGTTGAGGCATCCTCGGCGGCAATCAGCATGCACGCGAGGCCATGATGGGTCGACGCGACCAGACGCCCTTCCGTGTAGTCGGTGGCAGAGACGATGCTGAAACCTTCCTGCTCCAGTTCCCGGGCGATGCCACGGATGCGGTCACCGGCGACCGTGTCGGCCTTGATGTCGCGATGGACGATCAACACCGGAAACTTCAAATCTTTGTACATGGGGCTCAGTGTCCTGAGGCGGCAGAAATGAATCTGCCAATGCACTCAGGGTAGAGGGTTGCAGCGAATGTGGCGAGGGTGGCCAGTTGGCTTCATGCCTGTAAAAGCAAAAGATCGCAGCCTTCGGCAGCTCCTACATGAGAATGCGTTCCCTGTAGGAGCTGCCGAAGGCTGCGATCCTTTGATCTTTTAAACCTGCGCGTCAGCCTCAGCAATCTGTGTCCACATCGCCGGCCCACCCGCCGACTTGGCGATAATCTCCAACCGCACCAGATGCGCCGCCAATTCATCTTCAGTCGCGCGAATAATCCGCGCAGGCTGGCGATCTACCGGCAACCGACGAATCTCGGTCGCCGAGTTGTCCGCGCCCTCGCCCGATCCGTTACCGTCAGAGGCATTACCAGCCAGCGACAGACTGGTCTGGCCGCCGGTCATGGTCAGGTAGACGTCGGCAAGAATCTCCGAGTCGAGCAACGCGCCGTGCAGTTCACGACCGGAGTTGTCGACGCCGTAACGTTTGCACAAGGCGTCGAGGCTGTTGCGCTGTCCCGGGTGACGTTCCCGGGCCATCATCAGGGTGTCGAGGATCGAGCAGTGCTGCGTGATGTCAGCGCGATCCTTCGCGCCCATCAAGGCGAATTCGTTGTTGATGAAGCCAACGTCGAACGCCGCGTTATGAATGATCAGCTGCGCGCCTTTGATGAACTCGAAGAACTCGTCGGCGACCTCATTGAAACGCGGCTTGCCGACGAGGAATTCGTTGGTGATGCCGTGAACGCCAATCGCGCCTTCGTCACTCTCGCGATCCGGTTGCAGATAGACGTGGAAATGCCGGCCCGTCAGGCGCCGACCGATCAGTTCGACACAACCGATTTCGATAATCCGGTGACCATCGGTCACCGGCATGCCGGTGGTTTCGGTATCGAGTACAACGGATCTGGTGGCCATCAGTGCTCAGCTCTCAACGGGTCAATCGTGCAAAAACGCGGATGTTAACACGCTCGGCGGGGGGTTTCAGGCAGACCGTGGCGTGCCCTTCGCGAGCAGGCTCGCTCCCACATTGGAATGCATTCCAATTCAAGGAAGGTACAGATCAGATCTGGAATGCATTTTCCTGTGGGAGCGAGCCTGCTCGCGAATGGCCACACCACGGTACAACGGAAGAAATCAGCTCTGCTTGTACCCGCGAACCTCGTCCACACCACGGTTCGCCAACTGATCCGCCCGCTCGTTACCATGATGGCCGATGTGCCCACGCACCCACTTCCATTTGACGGTGTGGCGGTTGACCTGCTCGTCGAGCTCTTTCCACAAATCAGCGTTTTTCACCGGTTCTTTCGCCGCCGTTTTCCAGCCGCGTTTCTTCCAGTTGGCCATCCACTCGTTGATGCCCTTCATCACGTATTGCGAGTCGGTTACCAGCAACACTTCACACGGACGCTTCAAGGCTTCGAGGCCACGAATGGCGCCGAGCAATTCCATGCGGTTGTTGGTGGTGTTGGCTTCGCCGCCCCACAGTTCCTTTTCAACGCCCTTGCACACCAGCAAGGCGCCCCAGCCGCCCGGGCCGGGATTGCCTTTGCAGGCACCGTCAGTGAACAGTTCTACGGTGTCGACGCTTTCAACGCTTTCGCTCATGCCACTCTATCCAGAAAAATACGTGCCTTGCCGATCACGGATCGACAATGACCAAGGCCGGGACAAACCCGGCCACAATTAAAAGAAGGTTTACGGTTCGACGCGGCGGCGATTGACCTTGGCCATCGGCAGCGGAATCAGCTTGCCCATCGGCTCGCGACGCTCCTGCCGCAACGGCCGCAGGCCCACCACGATCTTGCGCGCGACCAATAAATAGAAGCCGCCGCCCGACAATTGCCAGTCACCGGCCTTGCGTTCCCAGCCGGCCAGACGGCCCTGCCACTTGGCTGACGCGAGCGGCGGACGATAGCACCCGAAGCGGCGTTTCTCCAGCGCAAAGCCCAGCAGGTTGAGCCAGTCGGCGACCCGCGATGGCGAGATGCAGCGCGCCTGACGCAAGGCGTCGTGGGCGAAAACATGACGCAGCCCCCACGTGCTCCACGGGTTGATGCCGATGATCAGCAAATGGCCACCGGGGCGCACGCTGCTCGCCGCTTCGCGCAGCAAACCGTGGGGTGACAGGCAGAAATCCAGACCGTGCTGCATCACCACCACATCGGCGGCATGCTCGCTCAATGGCCAGGCTTGTTCCTCGCAGACAATCTCGACCCCCGGCAGCGGCGCGCCAAGGCGCACGTTGCGCTGCACTTGCGGCGCCGACGGTGGCGTTTCAGCGGACGGGCCGTAATGCACCAGATAACCGCCAAAGAACCGGCCGAGCTCGTCTTCGAGCATGCGCCGCTCCTCGTCGAGCAGAAATTGCCCGAGCGGGCCGGACAGCCATTCACGGGCGGCACCGATCAGTGCCAGCCAGTCAGGATCAGCCTGTGCGAACGCTTTATCACTCATCGCATTCTCCAAAGCGCCAGGAACTACTAAGATGCGCCAATGTTTCCCGCTTGGCGAATTCCGACGATGATACAGATCAGTGCCCTGCCCGCGTTCACCGATAACTACATCTGGTTGTTACAAGATCACCGCAGCCAACGTTGCGCCGTGGTCGACCCGGGTGATGCCGCGCCCGTCGAGGCGTGGCTTGATGCACATCCGGACTGGGTCTTGAGCGATATTTTGATCACTCACCATCACCATGACCACGTTGGCGGCGTCGAACGCCTGAAACACATCAGCGGCGCCACTGTTTATGGCCCGGCCAGCGAAAATATCCCGGCGCGCGACGTGGCGCTGGAGGACAACGACACCGCCAGCGTGCTCGGCTGGGACTTTGATGTCTATGCGGTGCCCGGTCACACCTTGGGACACATTGCTTATTATCACCACGGTCTGCTGTTCTGCGGCGACACTCTGTTTGCCGCGGGTTGCGGTCGCCTGTTCGAAGGTACGCCCGATCAGATGCACCACTCGCTTAGCCGTCTCGCCGCACTGCCCGAAGACACCCTCGTCTATTGCACTCACGAATACACCCTGAGCAATCTCAAATTCGCCGCAGCGGTCGAACCGACCAATGCCGACATTGCCGCCCGTCTGGAAAAAGTTACTCAACAACGGCAAAACGGCGTGATGACACTGCCGTCAACTTTGGCACTGGAAAAGCTCACAAATCCGTTTTTACGCACCGCTGAAACATTAGTTAAACAAAAAGTGGACGAACGGGCAGGCGCTCAAAACCGGGCGCCGAGTGAGGTTTTTGCGGCTCTGCGGGCTTGGAAAGATAAGTTCTAAGCAGTGGTCTGCTTGGTACAAAAATTCTCAATGGTTGACCGCAGGGGGTGCGCTTTCTAGAATCGCCCGACATTTTTGCCCGGAACTTACTTCCAGCCAATGTCGTCATCCATACGTAAGTCCGTCAATTCAGACGCATTGACCCGCTTGGCGCAAGCCATCGCGGTGGCTGTGTCCGCCACGCTGGCGGGCTGTTCCAGCCATGCTCCGCAGACTGAAGCGACCCATACGCCGAACATTGCTGCGCGAGCCAAGCAAAAGCCGATCTGGCTCAGCGAGAAGCCCACTCCACAGATTCCTCAGGACGTCTGGGAGCGCATGCGCGAGGGCTTCCAGTTGCAGGAAGGCCTGGGCGTCAACCCGCGCATCGAGCAACAGCGCCTGTGGTTCGCCAGCAATCCTTCATTCCTTGAGAACGCCGGCGATCGCGGCAGTCTCTACATTCATTACATCGTCGAACGCCTCGAAGAACGCAACATGCCGCTGGAACTGGCGCTGCTGCCAGTGATTGAAAGTGCCTACAACCCGATGGCCTACTCCCGTGCCGATGCGGTTGGCCTGTGGCAATTCATTCCGTCCACCGGGCGTTACTTCAACCTGCGTCAGACCCGTTTCTACGATGGTCGTCGCGACATCACCGCCTCGACCACCGCCGCACTCGATTACCTGACCCGTCTGCACGACATGTTCAACGGTGACTGGTTGCTGGCGCTCGCCGCGTATAACGCTGGCGAAGGCACGGTCAGCCGCGCCATCGAACGTAACGAGAAACTCGGTTTGCCAACCGACTACTGGAACCTGCCGCTGCCGTCGGAAACCCAGGCCTACGTGCCGAAGTTGCTGGCGCTGTCGCAAGTGGTGCAGTCGCCGGAAGCGTACGGGGTCAACCTCAACCCGATCGCCAACGAACCGTACTTCCAGGTCGTCGAAATCAATCAGCGCATGGACCTGTCCAAAGTCGCTGAAGTGGCCAACATCGACGAAGACGAACTGTTCCAGCTCAACCCTGCTTACAAACAGCGCATTACCGTCGACGGCCCTCAGCATTTGCTGGTGCCAACGTCCAAGGCGCAATTGCTGACCACCAGCCTGCAGACCATGTCGCCGGACGAGTTGATCAGCAAACGCTCCTTGAAACCGGTGTTTGAAGGCGCTGATCCGACGGAAGTGGCGAAGCTGAAACGCGCCTACCGCGTCAAGCGTGGCGACAACCTCGGCTCCATCGCCAAGGCCAACAAGGTTGAAGTGAAGGATCTGCAACGCTGGAACAAGCTGACCGGCAAAAACCTCAAGGTTGGTCAGACCCTGGTGATGCGCGACACGAGCAAACCAAGCAAGAGCCGCAGCTCGGGCCGGGTCAACACGGTGATTGCGGCCAACAGCAAGAGCAAAAAAGGCGATAGCAAGCAGCAGACTCAGTACAAGGTTAAGCGCGGCGACACGCTGTACGTGGTGGCCAAGCGTTTCAATGTTGAGATGCAGCATCTCAAGCGCTGGAATCCGGGTGCGAGCAAGGCTTTGAAGCCGGGGCAGATGCTTACGGTTTATCAGCCGCACTGATAGAAGAGCCTCTGAGATTTCGGGGGCTTTTTTTTGGTTCGGTTTTTTTGGTGTTCTTGAGATCCATCCCCCTCACCCCAGCCCTCTCCCCCAAGGGGTAGAGGGGAAAGGGAGCAGATCGGGGGCTATTCAGAATTTGAGTTCGGCTCGGTATCGCAAGTCGGCGTAGCTCCCACAAACACCTCGGTCAGTCCCCTCTCCCTCCGGGAGAGGGCTAGGGTGAGGGGCTGTCAGGCAAGTGGATTAACCCCCCATTAACCCGCGATCTTTTTCCTGTCCAGACAAGCTGTTACTGTACGGCCCACAAAGCCCAAGCCGCCTGGATCAGATCTGACTTGAAGCGTCCCCTCCTCCTGCTCCTGATCAGCCTGGCCTTGAGCTCAACCGCAAGCGCGACGATTACCGAAAGTCACGGTTATGCGCAGTTCGGCACGCTCAAGTACCCGGCCAGATTTACCCACTTCGACTGGGTCAACCCGCAAGCGCCCAAGGGCGGTACGTTGCGGGTGATGGCGTTCGGCACCTTCGATACGGTCAACCCATACACCTTCAAGGGCACCAGCCCGGTCACCACGCCGAATTTCCTCCAGTACGGCATCAATGAGCTGAACGAGCCGCTGATGGTCGGCACTGGCCAGTATTCGCCGTCCGGCGACGAGCCGGCGTCAAGCTATGGCTTGATCGCGCAATCGGTGGAATACAGCGAAGATCGAAGCTGGGTGGTGTTCAATCTGCGCCCCGAGGCACGTTTCCACGACGGCACGCCGATCACCGCTTACGACGTCGCGTTCTCCTACCGCTTGCTGCTCAAGGAAGGTCATCCGCTGTACCGCACCGCCCTTCAGGAAGTGCTGCGCGTCGACATCCTCAATCCGCAGCGCATTCGCTTCGTGCTCAAACGCTCGGGCAATCCGCTGTTGATCCTGCGCCTCGGGGAATTGCCGGTGCTGCCGCAGCACTACTGGAAAGACCGCGACTTCAAAGCCACCACCTTCGAACCGCCGCTGGGCAGCGGCCCGTATCGCATTACTTCGGTGACGCCGGGTCGGCAGTTGATCTTCGAGCGGGTCAAGGATTACTGGGGCAAGGACTTGGCGGTCAATCGCGGCAAGTACAACTTCGATCGCATGGAAGTCGAGTTCTACCGCGACAGCGATGTCGCCTTCGAAGCGTTCAAGGCCGGCGAGTTCGACATCTACATCGAGCATCAGGCGAAGAACTGGGCCAACGGCTACAACTTCCCGGCCATCCGCCGTGGCGACGTGATCAAGGCGCAGATCCCGCATCAGATCCCGACCCAGAGTCAGGGCCTGTTCATGAACACCCGCCGCGCCACGTTCGCCGACGTCAAAACCCGCGAAGCGCTGGGGCTGATGTTCGACTTCGAGTGGACCAACCGCGCGCTGTTCAGCGATGCCTACAAGCGCACCACCAGTTACTACCCGAACAGCGAATTCAGCGCCAGCGGCCTGCCGGTCGGGCACGAATGGCTGATGCTCAAGCCGTACAAGGAGCAACTGCCGGCCAAGCTGTTCACCGAGCCGTTCACGTTGCCGCAAACCGACGGCCGCGGCATTCCTCGCGAGACCATGCGCAAAGCGCTGGCCCTGCTCGCCGAGGCCGGCTGGAAGCTCAACGGCCAGCGCCTGCAAAACGCCGATGGCCAGCCGCTGCGTTTCGAACTGCTGCTGGTCAACCCGAATCTGGAACGCATCCTCCAGCCGTACATTGAGAACCTCAACAGCATCGGCATCGACGCGCGCCTGCGCACGGTTGATCGCGCGCAGTACAAACAGCGCCTCGATCAGTTCGATTTCGACATGATCCTGATGACGCTCAATCAGACCCTCAGCCCGGGCCTTGAGCAGTGGCAGTACTTCCATTCCAGTCAGGTCGGGGTCAAGGGCAGCAAAAATTACGCGGGCATCGCCAACCCGGTGGTCGATCACCTGCTCGAACAATTGCTCGCCGCGCGCACCCGCGATGAACAGGTCGCCGCCGGCAAGGCGCTTGACCGCGTGCTGCTCTGGCAGCACTACAGCATTCCCAACTGGTACCTGAATTATCACCGCCTGGCCTACCGCAACCGGTTGGCCTTCGTCACCACGCCGCCCTACACCCTGGGCCTGAGCGCGTGGTGGCTGAAGTCTTCGGAGAAAGATCGATGAAACCCATCCGCGCCCTGCTCGTCCAGGCCATCGGCTTGCTGTTCGCCGGGCTGGCGTTTGCCGCCCCGCAACACGCCGTGACCCTGTACAACGAGCCGCCGAAATACCCGGCCGATTTCAAGCATTTCGATTACGTGAATCCCGACGCGCCCAAGGGCGGCGTATTCCGTCAGGCCGGTTTTGGTGGCTTCGACAGCCTCAACCCGTTTATCAGCAAAGGCGTGCCGGCCGATGACATCGGGCAGATCTACGACACCCTGACCAAGCACAGCCTCGACGAGCCGTTCACCGAATATGGCCTGATCGCCGGCAAGATCGAAAAGGCCCCGGACAACAGCTGGGTGCGGTTCTACCTGCGCCCCGAAGCACGCTTCCACGACGGTCATCCAGTGCGCGCCGACGACGTGGTGTTCAGCTTCAACACGCTGACCAAGGAAGGCTCGCCGATGTATCGCGGCTACTACAGCGACGTGTCCGAAGTCATCGCCGAAGACCCGCTGAAAGTGCTGTTCAAGTTCAAGCACAACAATAATCGCGAGTTGCCGCTGATTCTCGGCCAGTTGCCGGTGTTGCCAAAACACTGGTGGGCCGACCGCGATTTCAGCAAGGGCAATCTGGAAATTCCGCTCGGCAGCGGCCCGTACAAGGTTGCCGAAGTGAAGGCCGGCCGTTCGATTCGGTACGAGCGGGTCAAGGATTACTGGGGCAAGGATCTGCCGGTCAACCGTGGCTTCTACAATTTCGACACGATGACCAGCGATTACTACCGCGACAACACCGTCGCCGTCGAAGCGTTAAAGGCCGGGCAGTTCGATTTCTGGCTGGAGATGACCGCGAAAAACTGGGCCAACGCTTACAACATCCCGGCGGTCACCGAGGGCCGTTTGATCAAGGAATTGATCCCCAACAGCAACCCGACCGGCATGCAGGGTTTCGTCTACAACCTGCGCCGTCCGGTGTTCCAGGACATACGGGTGCGCCAGGCGCTCGGTTTGCTGTTCGATTTCGAATGGACCAATAAACAACTGTTCAACGGCGCCTACTTCCGCACCCGCAGCTATTTCGAAAACTCGGAAATGGCCGCCACCGGCCTGCCCGACGCCGATCAACTGGCGATCCTCGACCCGTTCCGCAACAAGCTCCCGGCGCAGGTGTTCAGCGAAGCCTTCGACAACCCGAAGACCGACGCCAGCGGCATGATCCGCAATCACCAGCGCGAGGCCTATCAACTGCTGCAAGAGGCTGGCTGGAAGATCGTCGACGACAAAATGGTCGACGCCACCGGCAAACCGGTGGTCATCGAATTCCTCCTCGCCCAGACCGAGTTCGAACGCGTGTTGCTGCCGTTCAAGCGCAACCTCAGCGACCTTGGCATCGAACTGGTGATCCGCCGCGTCGACGTTTCGCAGTACATCAACCGCGTGCGCTCGCGGGACTTCGACATGATCGTCGGCAGCTTCCCGCAATCCAATTCGCCGGGTAACGAGCAGCGCGAATTCTGGATGAGCGCCGCTGCCGACAAGGCCAGCAGCCGCAACACCATGGGCTTGAAGGATCCGATCGTCGATCAACTGGTCGAGAGCCTGATCAATGCCGACTCGCGCGCCAGCCTGGTGGCCCACGCCCGCGCGCTGGATCGCGTGTTGCAGTGGGGCTACTACGTGGTGCCCAACTGGCACATCAAGACCTGGCGCGTGGCGTACTGGAATCACATCGGCCATCCGAAGGTCTCACCCAAGTACGACATCGGCATCAACACCTGGTGGGTCAAGCCTGACGCTAAACCGGCGGTAGAAGTCGAAACCAAACTGCAAGCCGACCCTGCGGGCACGGAGTAATCAGATGCTGGCGTATATTTTTCGGCGACTGCTGCTCATCATTCCGACCCTGTTCGGCATTCTGCTGATCAACTTCGTGATCATTCAGGCCGCGCCCGGTGGCCCGGTGGAACAGATGATCGCCAAGCTTGAAGGCTTCGAAGGCGCTACCAGTCGCATCGCTGGCGGCGGTGCCGAGGTCTCGGTGGCCGGTTCCTCCTATCGCGGCGCGCAAGGGCTGGATCCGGCGCTGATCAAGGAAATCGAGCACATGTACGGGTTCGACAAGTCGGCCCCGGAACGCCTGTGGATCATGGTCAAGAACTACGCCTCGCTGGATTTCGGCGACAGCTTTTTCCGCGACGCCAAGGTCATCGACCTGATCAAGGAAAAGATGCCGGTGTCGATCTCGCTCGGTCTGTGGAGCACGTTGATCATGTACCTGGTGTCGATCCCGCTGGGGATCGCCAAGGCCACGCGACACGGCAGTCACTTCGATGTGTGGACCAGTTCGGCGATCATCGTCGGCTACGCGATCCCGGCGTTCCTTTTTGCGATCCTGCTGATCGTGGTGTTTGCCGGCGGGAGTTATCTCGACTGGTTTCCGTTACGCGGGCTGACCTCGAACAACTTCGATGAGCTGAGTTTCGGCGGCAAGATCCTCGATTACTTCTGGCACCTCGCGCTGCCAGTTACAGCACTGGTGATCGGCAACTTCGCGACCATGACCCTGCTGACCAAAAACAGCTTCCTCGACGAAATCAACAAACAGTACGTGGTCACCGCCAAGGCCAAAGGTCTGACCCGCCATCGCGTGCTCTACGGCCATGTGTTCCGCAACGCGATGCTGTTGGTGATTGCCGGTTTTCCGTCGGCGTTCATCGGCATCTTCTTCACCGGTTCGCTGCTGGTGGAAGTGATTTTCTCCCTCGACGGTCTCGGCCTGATGAGTTTCGAAGCGGCGATCAACCGCGATTATCCGGTGGTGTTCGGCACCCTGTTCATCTTCACCCTGCTCGGGCTGGTGGTGAAACTGATCGGCGACCTCACCTACACCCTGGTCGATCCGCGCATCGACTTCGAAAGCCGGGAGCATTGAGATGAACCTGTCCCCTCTCAACCGCCGCCGCTTCGAACTGTTCAAGGCCAACAAGCGTGGCTGGTGGTCGCTGTGGCTGTTTCTGATCCTGTTCGGACTGAGCCTCGGCGCCGAGCTGATCGCCAACGACAAGCCGCTGGTGGTGCATTACGACAACAATTGGTACTTCCCGGCGATCAAGCGCTACCCGGAAACGACGTTTGGCGGCGAATTCCCGCTGGAAGCCAACTACAAGAGCCCGTACATCCGCGAACTGCTCAAGGCCAAGGATGCGTGGGTGTTGTGGGCGCCGATTCCGTACAACTACCAGAGCATCAATTACGACCTGAAAGTCCCGGCGCCGGCGCCACCGTCGGCGGACAACTTGCTCGGTACCGACGATCAGGGTCGCGACGTGCTGGCGCGGGTGATTTACGGCTTCCGTATTTCCGTGTTGTTCGCGCTGACGCTGACCGTGTTGAGTTCGATCATCGGCGTGATTGCCGGCGCACTGCAGGGTTTTTATGGCGGCTGGGTCGATCTGGCCGGGCAGCGTTTCTTGGAGATCTGGTCGGGGCTGCCGGTGCTGTACCTGCTGATCATTCTTGCCAGTTTTGTGCAGCCGAATTTCTGGTGGCTGCTGGGGATCATGCTGCTGTTCTCGTGGATGAGCCTGGTCGACGTGGTGCGCGCCGAGTTCCTCCGGGGTCGCAACCTTGAATACGTGCGCGCGGCGCGGGCGCTGGGCATGCAGAACGGCGCGATCATGTTCCGCCACATCCTGCCCAACGCGATGGTCTCGACCATGACGTTTATGCCGTTCATCCTCACCGGCGCCATCGGCACCCTCACCGCGCTGGACTTCCTCGGTTTCGGTTTGCCGGCCGGCAGTCCGTCGTTGGGTGAACTGGTCGCGCAAGGCAAATCCAACCTGCAAGCGCCGTGGCTGGGCATCAGCGCCTTTGCCGTGCTGGCCTTGATGTTGAGTTTGCTGGTGTTTATCGGCGAGTCCGCTCGCGATGCCTTCGACCCGAGGAAGTGAAATGAATCAGGACAATCTGATCGAAGTGCGTGACCTCGCCGTCGAATTCGGTTTCGGTGAGCGCATACACCGCGTCGTCGAGGGCGTGAGTTTTGACATCAAGCGTGGCGAAACCCTGGCGTTGGTCGGCGAATCCGGCTCGGGCAAATCGGTGACTGCACACTCGATCCTGCGGTTGTTGCCCTACCCGATGGCCCGCCATCCGGCCGGCAGCATCAATTACGCCGGGCAAAACCTGCTGGACCTGAGCGAAAAAACCATTCGGCACATTCGCGGCAATCGCATCGCGATGATTTTTCAGGAGCCGATGACCTCGCTGAACCCGTTGCACTCGATCGAGAAGCAGATCAACGAAGTCCTCGGCATCCACAAAGGCCTGACCGGCAAAGTCGCGACCAAGCGCACTTTGGAGCTGCTGGAGATGGTCGGCATCCCCGAGCCGCACAAGCGCCTCAAGGCCCTGCCCCACGAATTGTCCGGCGGCCAGCGCCAGCGCGTGATGATCGCCATGGCGCTGGCCAACGAGCCGGAACTGTTGATTGCCGATGAGCCGACCACCGCTTTGGACGTGACCGTTCAGCTGAAAATCCTCGATTTGCTCAAGGAATTGCAGGCCAGATTGGGCATGTCGCTGTTACTGATCAGTCACGATTTGAACCTCGTGCGAAGAATTGCGCATCGTGTATGTGTCATGCAACGCGGTTGCATCGTCGAACAGGCATCGTGCGAAGAGCTGTTCCGTTCGCCGCAGCATCCGTACACTCGGGAATTGCTCGGCGCGGAGCCCAGCGGAGGCCCGGCGACCAATAAAATCGGCGCGCCGTTGCTTGAGGTCGAGGACTTGAAAGTCTGGTTCCCGATCAAGAAAGGCCTGCTCAAACGCACGGTAGATCACGTCAAGGCAGTGGACGGCATCAATTTCAGCCTGCCTCAGGGTCAGACTTTGGGGATTGTGGGGGAAAGCGGTTCCGGCAAATCCACGCTGGGTCTGGCGATTTTGCGTTTGATCGGCAGCAAAGGCGCGATCCGCTTTGAAGGCAAGCAGCTAGACTGCCTGACGCAGAACGAGGTTCGCCCGTTGCGTCGGGAGATGCAGGTGGTGTTTCAGGATCCGTTTGGCAGCCTGAGCCCGCGCATGTGCGTCAGTGACATCGTTGGCGAAGGCCTGCGGATTCACAAGATGGGCACCGCCGAGGAGCAAGAGGCGGCGATTATTGCGGCATTGAAGGAGGTAGGTCTGGATCCGGAAACCCGGCACCGCTACCCCCACGAATTTTCCGGTGGGCAACGGCAACGAATTGCCATTGCCCGGGCCTTGGTGCTGAAACCGGCGCTGATCCT